>JAYVWX010000112.1:0-4884 GCA_043785715.1 Novosphingobium sp.
AAGCTCAACGGCATGGGCCCACATCGCCTCCATCCGCATGCTCACACGCCGCACCGCAAGATACTGCTATGCTTGATAAACTTTCGAATCAGGCTCTAAATATCAATTCTTGCACCCGGCCCCTCACCCGCAACCTCCAACTGCCACAAAATAAACGCAAACTCCTCCGCCGTTTCCCGCAACGACTCGAACCGGCCCGACTTGCCGCCGTGCCCCGCGCCCATGTTGGTCTTGAGCAGCAGTTCGCTGTTGCCCAGTTTGAGCTCGCGCAGCTTCGCCACCCATTTGGCCGGCTCCCAATAGGTCACCCGCGGGTCGTTGAGCCCGGCGGTGACGAGGATCGGCGGGTAGGCTTGCGGCTTGACCTGATCGTAGGGCGAGTAGCTGCGGATCAGCTCGAACGCCGCCTTGTCCTCGATCGGATTGCCCCATTCGGGCCATTCGCCGGGCGTCAGCGGCAGGGTTTCATCGAGCATCGTCGCCAGCACATCGACGAACGGCACATGCGCCACGACCGCGCCCCACAGCTCGGGATCGGAATTGATCACCGCGCCCATCAACTCGCCGCCGGCCGAGCCGCCCGAGATGCTGATGCGGCCGGTGCGGGTGAAGCCGCGCTCGATCAGGCCGCGCGCGACATCGACGAAATCGGTGAAGGTATTGCTCCGCCGCTCCAGCTTGCCCGCCTTGTACCACGCCCGCCCGAGATCGTCGCCGCCGCGGATATGGGCGATGGCGTAGGCGAAGCCGCGGTCGACCAGGCTGAGGCGGGTGGTCGAAAACCCGGGGGGGATGGCGATGCCGTAGGCGCCGTAGCCGTAGAGGTAGAGCGGGCCGCCGGGATCGCGGTCCTTGCGCATGACCACGCTGACCGGGATCGCGGTGCCGTCGCGGGCGGGAATTTCGAGGCGCTGGGTGGTGTAGAGCGCGGCGTCGTAGCCCGAGGGGATTTCCTGCACCTTGAGCGGTTCCAGCCGGCGGTCCGCCAGATGATAGTCGTAGACCGTCTCCGGGCTGACCATGCTCTCGTAGGACAGCCGCAGCCTGGTCACCGCCCATTCGGGATTGTTGGCAAGCCCGGCATCGTAGCTCGCCTCGGGGAAAGCAATCGGTTCGACCCTGGCGGGATCGTCGTAATAGCGGACTTCGATCTGGTCCAGACCGCCGCGCCGGCCCTCGATCACGTAGAATTCGCGGAACAGGTCGAAGTCGGTGAGGTAGAAGGCGTCCGAACCCTCGATCAGGCTCGTCCATTCACCCGGCTGACCCAGCGGCGCGGTGGCGAGGCGGAAGTTTTCGTGGGTGTCGTTGGCGTGGATGTAGAGGGTGGCGCTTCCATCCGCATTTGGGCGCACATCGACATCGTATTCGACGCCCTTCGCCCGCGCCTTCACCAGAACCGGCGTGGCCAGCGGATCGGCAGCGGGGATCAGCCGCACTTCGCTGGTTTCGTGATCGCTGGCGCCGATGATCAGCCACTGCTCGTTGGCCGACAGCGAGGAGCCGACGCGGAAGCCTTCATCGTCCTCGTGGTAAAGCTCAATGTCGCTTGAGGTTGGCTGTCCCAGCCAATGCAGCCGGGCATTATCGGTCCGCCACTGCTCGTTGGCGAGGCTGTAGACCAGGGCGGTGTCGCCCGCGACCCACACCAGCGCCGACAGCGTGCCGGGGATTTCATCCGGCAGCAGGTCGCCGGTGTCCAGATCCTTGACCCGCGCGGTGAAGCGTTCCGACCCGTTGTCGTCGATGGCATAGGCCAGCAGCCTGCCGTTGTTGCTCACCGACAAGGCGCCCAGCCGGAAATAGTCCTTGCCCTCGGCCAGCTTGACCTCGTCGAGGATCAGCTGATCCTCCCCGCCCGCGACCGGCCTCCGCCACCATTTCTTGTATTCGGCCCCGTCCTCGAACTCGATCCAGTAAAGATAATCGCCGTCCTTCTGCGGCACCGATTTGTCGGCTTCCTTGATCCGCCCGCGCATCTCCTGGAACAGCTTGTCGATCAGTGGCCGATGCGGCGCCATGCGGTGCTCGAACCAGGCGTTCTCGGCTTTCAGGTAAGCGAGGATTTCCGCGTCCTTGACCTCGGGGTAACCGGGATCGCGCAGCCAGGCGTAGTCGTCGGTGAGGGTGACGCCGTGGTGGGTGACCGAATGGGGCTTTTTTGCGGGCGTAGGGGGTGTGGTAAGTGGCATCACCCGCCTCTATGTTGTGCAACACCCGCTCGCAACCCGGACACGCATCCATGCTGATGAATACCCACCAAGCCCGCCTCGCAGCGCTGCGCAAGGAGCTGAAGCTGCGCGGCCTTGACGGTTTCGTCGTGCCGATCTCGGATGAGCATATGAGCGAATATGTCGGCACCTATGCGCAGCGGCTCGCCTGGCTCACTGGCTTCGGCGGGTCGGCCGGGACGGCGGTGGTGCTGGGCGACAAGGCGGCGATGTTCGTCGACGGGCGCTATACGCTCCAAGTGCGCGATCAGGTGGACGGGCAGCTCTATAGCTATGAGAGCGTGCCGCAGACCAGCGTCGCCAAATGGCTGGGCGAACATGCCGCGCCGGGCGCCAGGATCGGTTACGATCCCTGGCTGCATGGCAAGGGCTGGGTGTCGGCCGTCAGCAAGGCGCTGGCGGAACAGCAGGCGGATCTGGTCGCGGTGGAGACCAATCCGATCGACGCCGTCTGGGCCGACCGCCCCGCTCCCTCACTCGCCCCCGCGCTGGTCCACGACGCGCGCTACGCCGGTCAACCCAGCGAGGCCAAACGCGCCGCGCTGTCGGAATGGCTGGCGGAGAACAAGCTCGATGCGGCGGTGATATCGGCGCTGGATTCGGCGGCGTGGCTGCTCAACATTCGCGGTTCCGATGTCGAGCGCACGCCGGTGACGCTGGCTTTCGTTATCGCCCATGCCGACGGGACCGCCGATCTGTTCCTCGATCCGGCAAAGTTGACGCCGGAACTTACCGCCCATCTTGGCAACGCTGTGCGCACCGCTCCGCGCGCGGCGTTCGTGCCGGCGTTGAAGGCCTTGGGAGGCAAGAAAGTCGCGGTCGATCCTGAACGATCGGTGCAGGCGATCTTCTCCGCGCTTGAGGCTGGCGGCGCTTTGATTGCCGACCACCGCGATCCCACCGTGCTTCCCAAAGCCTGCAAAAATCCCGCCGAACAGGCCGGCCAGCGCGCCGCCCAGGCGCGCGACGGCGCGGCGATGGTCCGCTTCCTGCACTGGCTGTCGGTCGAAGGGCCCACCGGCGCTGTGGATGAACTGACCGCCGCCGAACACCTGCACCGGTCGCGCCGCGAAACCGGCGCGCTACGCGACCTGTCGTTCGACACGATCTCGGGCAGCGGGCCCAATGGCGCCGTAGTCCATTACCGGGTCAGCGAGGAGACCAACCGCCGCATCGAGCCGGGCTCGGTCTATCTTGTCGATTCGGGCGGGCAATATCCCGACGGCACCACCGATATCACCCGCACGCTGTGGATTGGCCCCGGTGAACCGCCCGCCGAAGTCCGCGACCGTTTCACCCGCGTGCTCAAGGGCCATATCGCGCTGGCCCGCGCCGTGTTCCCCAAGGGCACGCTCGGCAGCCAGCTCGATGCGCTGGCCCGCCAGTTCCTGTGGAGCGCGGGTGTCGATTATGCCCACGGCACCGGCCACGGCGTCGGCAGCTTCCTGTCGGTGCATGAGGGCCCGCAGCGGATCGCCAAGAGTAGCGGCGGGCAGGGCGGGACCGAACAGGAGCTGCTGCCCGGCATGATCCTGTCCGACGAGCCCGGCTACTACAAGGCCGGCGCCTACGGCATCCGCATCGAAAACCTGGTGCTGGTCGAGGAGAGATCGATCGACGCAGCCGAGGGCGATTTCCTCGGCTTTGAAATGCTCACCCACGTCCCCATCGAACGCGCGCTGGTCGAGCGGTCATTGCTGAGCGACGGTGAACTGGCCTGGTGGAACGCCTATCACGCGCGGGTGCTGGAGATCGTCGGCCCGCAGGTGGACGGTGCGGCGCTCGACTGGTTGAAGGCCCAGTGCGCGCCGATGTAAGATGCCGCGTTCCGAGAGTGTCGGCCGGATGAACGCTGGCTCCATCCCGCGACAAATCGCGACAATAAGGCCAGCCGCTGGCATAAACCCGCGACAACCAGGCTGTATAAGCAATGTTGGAAGCCGTGCCGCCCCTGTCATTTCCCTCTCCTGCCTCGGGCGCGCGGCTTCTCCACCCGTTTTGGGCGCGCTGACCGGAGAATTGCGATGAAGAAAATTGCTGTCGGACTTTCCTTGGCTGCCGCGCTTACGGCGGGCGGGGTCGTCTATGCCCAGGGTATGATGCACCGCAGCGGCGATGCAAATGGCGACGGCGTGTCGACCCGCGCCGAAGCACAGGCGAAAGCCGAGGAACATTTCACCAAACGCGACGGCAATGGCGATGGCAAGATCGATGCGGCCGACCATGAGGCCCGCCGCGCCGCAATGTTTGACCGGATGGACGCCGACAAGAACGGCCAGGTCTCCCGCGCCGAATTTATCGCGATGCACACGATGCGCCAGGGCATGCATGGAGCCCGGCACGCAGGCGGCGATCATGCAATGGGCGGTGAAGCTATGGGGGGGCACCGCATGGGCGGCCGCGGGATGCACGGCGGGATGATGCGGATGGCCGATGCCAACCGCGATGGCGCGATCACCCGTCAGGAATTCCTGACCGCCTCACTCAGCCGCTTTGACCGCGGAGACGCCAATCGGGATGGCCAGCTGACCTCCGAGGAACGCAGGGCGATGCATGGGCGGATGCGGGGGGGTGGCGACATGGACCGGACGGACGGCGCCGCAATGCCGCCGTCCGATGCACCGGGCGATTGATCCCGCAATGCGGCGCTGTC
>JAYVWX010000113.1:0-9762 GCA_043785715.1 Novosphingobium sp.
GCGCTTCTTCTTGCCCTCCAGCCGCGCGGTTTTGCCAATTCGGTTAAGCCGGCTCCTGGCGCGCTTGGCCGGCAGATTATGCGCCTCCTCCAGCAATTCGGCCAACCGCTCGCGGGCGTCGGCGCGGTTGGCTTCCTGGGTGCGGAAGCGGCGTGCGGTGAGCACGATCTCGCCGCCCAAGGTCATCCGGCTGCCGGCCAGTTCCTTCAGCCGCAGGAACACCGGCGGCGGCAGGCGCAGGGCGAAGACGCTGAGCCGCAGCTGCACCGCGGTCGCCACCTTGTTGACGTTTTGCCCGCCCGGCCCGCTCGCTGCGATGAAGCTTTCCTGCACCAGTTCCATGGCGCGGGAGACGGTGCCGGCGGCTTCCTCGCTCATGCCGTTGGGGTAATGCCGAATGCGAAGAAAGCGGCAAAATCGGCGGGCAGCGGCGCTTCAGCGGTGATCGGCGGCTTATCTCCCCGATGCAGGGTCAGGCTGCTGGCGTGCAGCATGGTCCGCCCGGCGCGGCGGTCGGGCTTGCCATAGACCGGATCGCCGACCAGCGGGAAGCCGAGCCCGGCCAGCGCATGGATGCGGATCTGATGGGTGCGGCCGGTCACCGGTTTGAACTGCACCAACGTCCAGCCGTCGCCTAGTTCCAGCCGCGACCAATGGGTAATCGCTGGCTTGCCCTTTTTCGCCGGAATCATCCGCCAGCCATCCTTCTCGCTGCTGATCTTGGTCAGCGCGAGTTCGATCGTCCCTTCCGCCTCGCTGAGTTCGCCGGCAACCAGGCCGATGTAGCTTTTCTCGACTTTGCGCTCTTCGAAGGCGGCGGAGAAGCGTTTCAAAGCTTTCGGATTGCGCGCCAGCAGCAAACAGCCCGAAGTGTCGCGGTCGAGCCGGTGGACCGGTACCGGCGCCCGCTGGAAGCCGAGCCTCAGTTCCTCCAGATGGTCGTCGAGACTCTCGCCGCCGGCGCGGGGGCGGTCGAGCGGCAGGCCGGCGGGCTTGTCAATCACAAGCGCTTCGCCGTCCTCGAACAGGATGGGAATAAGGTTCATATGACCGCCTTGGCGATGCGCCGGAGCGCTTCATCCAGCTTGGCCTCGTCAGCGGCGAAGCTGATACGAAACCCGTCCTTGCCGCCGAAAGCGGAGGCCGGGACAATTGCCACCCCGTGGTCGAGCAGCTGGAGCGCCAGTCCCTCGTCATTGCCGAACCGCGCCATCAACGGTGCGGCATCGACCATGCAGTAGAATGCCCCGTCCGGCGCCGGGGCGGACAGGCCCGGGATGGCGTTGATCGCCGCCACGACCATGTCGCGCCGCGCGCGGAAACGCTCGCGCCATTCGGCGAGGAAATCCTGCGGGCCCTCGAAGGCCGCCACTGCCGCCGCCTGACTGATCGAGCAGGGATTGCCCGAGGAATGCGATTGCAGCTTTTCCATGGCCTGGATCAGCCATGCCGGCCCGGCGGCGACACCGATGCGGAAGCCGGTCATCGCATGGCTCTTGGAGACGCCCGAGATGGTCAGGATGCGGGGGCCAAGATCGGGGCAGAGGTTGGCGAGGGTCGCATGCGGCCGGCCGGTGTAGTTGATCGGCGCATAGATATCGTCGCTCATCACCAGTAGGCGGGGATGATGGCGCAGCAGTTCGCCGATCGCCAGCAGCATCTCGGCCGGATAATAAGCGCCGGTCGGATTGCCCGGGCTGTTGAGCAGCAGCCACTTGCTGCGCGGCCCGATCTGGGCTTCGAGCTCAGCCGCAGTGAAGCGGAAATTATCCCTGGCAGTGGTGATCAGCGGGACCACCCGCCCGCCGGCGAAGCGGACGATCTCGGGATAGCTGACCCACCACGGGCTGGGCACGATCACTTCGTCGCCCTCGCCGACCGTCGCCAGCAGCGCATGAAAGATCGCCTGCTTGCCCCCGGCGCTGACGGTCACCTGGCTGACCGGCACATCGATGCCGAGGTCGCGCGCAAAGTGGAGCGCGGCGGCCTGCTTGAGCCGGGCAGTGCCGCCGACCGGGGTGTATTTGGTGTCGCCGGCATCGAGTGCGGCTTTGGCCGCCTCGACGACATGGCGCGGCGTGGCGAAATCGGGCTCGCCGACCGACAGCGAAATGATGTCGCGGCCCTCGGCGCGGAGCGCAGTCGCGCGGTCGGTCATCGCGGTGGTTTGCGAGGCGGCAATGCGGCCGAGGGCTACCGAGGTATGGCTCATGCGAGCAACCTTGCCGGCATCAACCCGCGCAGGGCGTTGCCGATGTAAAATCCGTCTTCGAGATCGTCGAGCCGCAGTTCCGCCTCCACCGCCTGCCCCGCCTCGATCAGGGAGCGGCGCAGTACGCCGGGCAGCAGGCCCAGCCGGGCGGGCGGGGTCAGCAGGCGGCCATCGTGGGCGACGAAGATATTGGTGATGCTGCCCTCGGTAACCAGTCCGTCATCGCGGATGAACAGCGCCTCCGCCGCCCCTGCCCCCCGCGCGGCGTCCAGCCCGGCCTCGTAAAAACTGCGGTCGGAGCATTTGTGGCGCAGCCGCCAATCGCCTTCGTCGACCGGCAGGTGCAGCACGGCGCAGACCACTGGTGCGGGCAGCAGCGGGGGCATTTCGGCGAGTTCGAGAGCATAGGCGCCGCTGCGCGAGATCGCCAGCCGCAGCTTGGCCGCCGTTCCGGCCTCGAAACACAGCGCCTGAATAGCATTGCGCAGCGCGTGTCTATCAAAGGCAAAACCGAATTCGCTTGCGCTCGCTTTGATGCGTTCGAGATGCAGGTCGAGCAGGGGAATGCCGGCATCGGGGCTGAAGGCCATGGTTTCGATCAGGTCGAAATCTGCGGCAGAAACCTGATTCGAAATCCGCCGCACGAAACTCCCCTTGACCAGACACTCGCGCCATTCCGGCATGGTTTGTGAATCCGCGACAATCGCCGATCCCACCCCCAGTACCGCAGTGCCCTGGCCGTTCTCACCAGGGGTCAGCCGCAGCGTGCGGATTGCCACATTGAACGCCGCGTCTCCAGTGCCATTCGCGCTCGAACCATCAATCCGGCCGATCGCGCCGCAATAGGCGCCGCGCGTACCAGGCTCAACCTTGGCGATCCATTCCATTGCTCTGATTTTCGGTGCGCCGGTGATCGATCCGCAGGGGAACAGCGCGCGGACCATGTCCACCGCGCCCTTGCCGGGCAGCAGCCGCGCCCGCACGGTCGAGACCATCTGGTGCAGCGTCGGGTAGGCCTCGACGGCAAAGGCGTTCTCCACCCGCACGCTCCCGGGCTCGGCGACGCGCGACAGATCGTTGCGCATCAGATCGACGATCATCAGATTTTCCGCGCGCTCTTTTTCCGAGGCGGCCAGTTCGGCCGCGAGCCGCCCGTCTTCCGCCGCATCGGTGCCGCGGGGGCGGGTGCCCTTCATCGGTTTTACGGTGGCGGCGCCGTCCTGCAGCGCGAAGAACAGTTCGGGCGAGAAGCTTAACAGCCAGTGCGAGCCGTCGAACACGATCCCGCCGTAACCGGCCGCCGCTGCCGGCCGGATCGCCGCGTAAAGCGCCACCGGGTCGCCCCGCCAGCTGCCGAGCAGCGGGAAGGTGAGATTGGCCTGGTAGATGTCCCCCGCCGCAATCGCTTCCTGCAAAATTGCGAAGGCGCGGGCATAGCCGCCCGGCGACAGCTGCGGCTCCATCGGGCCAAGCGAACCGCGCGGGCCTTCGGCCAATTCCAGCAAGCGCTGCGGCACCTGCGCGGCCAGTATCGTCTCATAACCGTCAAACGCGCCAAACCACACCAGCGGCCCCTGCGCGCCGCTGCGCCCGGCGATCAGCGGGGCGAGTCGTGGTTCCAGCGACAACCCGGCCTCATAGGCGATCATACCAGCAAGATCGCGGCCTTGACGGCTGAGCGCTTCAATCCGCTCCAGCGCCGGCGCCACCTCATCGGCCCGCCGGGCGACAATTATCTCCAGCGGCGCGCGGTAGAGCCGCGCGTCGCTGGCGCCCTCCAACCGGGCGTCGTCGAGCAGGATGAAGGGTTCGGCCATCGCGGCCCGCTTCTAGCCGCGCGTGGCGGCAGTTGCAAAAAGCCTCTCGCGCGAACCGCCGACCGCCCCTATCAGGTCGGTCGCCGACGCGCGCAGTGGAGTAAGCAATGGACGAAATTTTCATCGGTCTGGGAGCCAACCAGGAACGGCAGGTGCTGAATCTCAGCCGGGCGAACCGCCACGGGCTGATCGCCGGGGCGACCGGCACCGGCAAGACGGTCACCTTGCAGACCATCGCCGAGCAGTTTTCCGCGGCTGGCGTGCCGGTGTTTGTCGCCGATGTGAAAGGCGATCTGTCGGGCATTTCGATGGCCGGCAGCCACCAGTTCAAACATGCCGAGACACTGGAGGCCCGGGCAAAAGAGATCGGCTTGGCCGATTATACCTACAGCGACAATCCGGCGATCTACTGGGATTTGTACGGCAAGGCCGGCCACCCCATCCGCACGACGATTTCCGAAATGGGGCCGCTTATGCTGGGCCGGCTGATGGGGCTCAATGAAACCCAGGAAGGCGTGCTCAACATCGCCTTCCGCTATGCCGACGATAACGCGCTTCTGCTGCTCGATCTCGGCGATTTGCAAGCGGTGCTGATGGAATGCGGCAATGCGGCGAGCGCGCTTGCCACCAAATACGGCAATATCTCCAGGGCCAGCGTCGGCACGATTCAGCGCCAGCTGCTTGCTTTCGAAAGCCAGGGCGCCGACATGTTCTTCGGCGAGCCGGCGTTCGAGATCAATGACTTCCTGCGCTGCGACGATCAGGGCCGCGGCTATATCAACATCCTCTCGGCGCGGACGCTGATGCAGAGCCCCAAGCTCTACGCCACCTTCCTGCTGTGGCTGCTGTCGGAACTGTTCGAGGCGCTGCCGGAAATCGGCGATCCGGACAACCCCAAGCTGGTGTTCTTCTTCGACGAGGCGCATCTGCTGTTCGACGAAGCGCCGGCCGCGCTGTTCGACAAGATCGAACAGGTGGTGCGGCTGATCCGCTCGAAGGGGGTAGGGGTCTATTTCATCACCCAGAACCCGATCGACATCCCCGAGAAGATCGCCGGCCAGCTGGGCAACCGCGTGCAGCACGCCTTGCGCGCTTTCACCCCGCGCGACCAGCGGGCGATCCGGGCGGCGGCGGAAACCTTCCGGATCAATCCCGATCTCGATGTCGAGACCGCGATCACCGAGCTCAAGGTCGGCGAGGCGCTGGTGTCGACGCTGGGCGAGGACGGCTCGCCGTCTATCGTCCAGCGCACGCTGGTGGCGCCGCCGCGCTCGCGGCTGGGGCCGGTAACCGATAAGGAGCGCGCCATCGTCCAGTCGATCAGCCCGTTCGACGGCAAATACGACACCTGCATCGACCGCGAATCGGCCGAGGATGTGCTGGCGCAAAAGGCCAGCGATGCAGTTGCCGCAGCGCAGACGGTCGAGGAGCAGGGCGTTGAGGCGCAGCGCGCGGAGCCGCGCCATTCGCCGACGCTGTGGGAAAAGGCCGGCAGGGCGGCGATGGGCGCGGTTGCCTCCTCCGCCGGCACATTGATCGCGGCGAAGATGTCCGGACGGTCGTCGCGCGCATCGCCGGTGGGTTCGGCCGCCAGCGCGATTGCCGGCTCACTCGGCACGGCGCTGGGCGGAGCGGCGCTCGGGCGATTTGCGCGCGGCTTGCTGGGCGGGCTGCTGCGCTGAGGCTGCTGCGTCCGCTGCCTGGATCAGCTCGTGCAGGCTTCGCGCCTACTGGCCAGGCTCGCTTGCAACCGGGCGCCGCTTTTCGATCATTTCAGCCGCATCGCCAAGCGCGCGCGCCTCGCCAGCGGTCACGCCGACCGGGGCGGGCTGGCTATTTTGCCGGCCACAGGCAGCCAGGGTGCAAAAAGCAACAAAGGGCAGGAACCAGCGCAAGGATCGGCTACCCTTCGATAATCTTGGTGGCCGGGTGGTGCCGATCGAGATGGCGCCTGATCGTCCGCAAATTGCGGCTGCTGGAACGGAAGAAAAAGTCGAAAACGTCTCCGGCGAAAGGCACCAGCCCGACCAGCCAGTCGAACCCGACATTGCCGGTCATCCGCGCCAGCTGCCATTTGCTCATGCCAAGATTGCGCGCCTCCCACACCAGATATACGCCCATCAGGGCGGTGATCGTGTCGCCCGCCACCGGCACCATCCCGGCAATCGCATCCAGCCCGATCCGGCGATTGGTGCCGGGGATGACAAAGGCACGCTCAAGCAACTGTTCCAGCGCCTCGATCCGCCGCCGCACCGATGCCGGGTCGGCGCCGAGCGGCAGCCCTTCGGCGGCGAGGCGGATCGTACCGGGCTGTTCCATCAGGCAGTTCCTTTGTGCAACCACCTGATTCCGGTCAGGCCGGACCTATCTGGGGCGCAAGGCCAGCGGCATCAAGGGATGATAGCCGAGCCGGTTGGCGGCAAAGCCGGTTGTGTCGCCCCGCACCAGCGACCAGCGGATCGGCGGGCCGAAGGGGATGAACACGTTCGCGTCGGCCAAACTGGCGGCAGCGCTGGCGAGCAGGGCCGAGCGGTTTGCCCCGTCGGGCGCATCCCAGGCAGCGGCGAAATCGCGGTCCGCCTCGGGACTGCACAATCCGCGCTTGCTGGCACAGCTCAGCTGATTGAAATACCAAGCCGCGCGCGGATAGTGGGCTACCGCATCGACCAGCCGCAAATCGGCGGTATCTCCAAGCCCCACGCGCACGGCGACCAGACCTGCCTCCCCGAGGTCAAAGGCCAGAATTCCAAACAGCCGGTCGACGCCGGGACCAGCTGGCATAGCCAGGCGCAATCGGACCGGGTCCGGCCGGGCTGCGCGCCAGCGGGTTACCCGGGCTGTCGCGACGGCGCGGCGCTGGGCCAAGCTTAGCATGCTCCAGCGCTCGCCGCTCTCGCCGGGATCATCCTCCAGGCCCGCCGGATAAATCCGGTTGGACGGCGCCCAGCCCCCGACCCGGAAAGACGCCGCCAGCCGGTCCCGGTCGATGGCCATGGCAATGGCTTCGCGGTTTGCCGGTGCGGCCAGAAAGCCGTCGTCGTGGACAATTATCAAACCGAACAGCCCGGCAACCGGATCCAGTTGGATGGCAGCGCGCGAAAGGGGGGCCGCGTCGACCACGGGAAAATACTCGAACCCGCCGCCAAGCACCGCGTTCACCTCGCCCAGGTTGAAAGCCTTGATGGCGCGGCCTGCTGGCAAAGCGGTGAGGCGCAGCGGGCGGACGCGCTCCTGCCAGTCCTCAACCGCCGGCAAGCCGCGCTTCTCCGGTTCGATCGGGACGAGCGTGGCGTGCGGACCATCGCGCCTCAGCCGCATCGGTCCCGCACCGCGCCCCTCGCGCACGAGGCCCAGTTCCGGCTGTGCGAGCAGCATCAGCAATTGCGGCTGGGGCCGGGTCAATCGCAACTCGATGACCCGCCCGGTCATCACCAGAACTTCGTCCAGCGCCGCCAGATCGGGAGCCATTGGCGTTCCCCCCAGCGCAGCAACCGCCTGACGCAGCGCCATGCGCGCGGATTCCGCGGTGATCGGGGTGCCGTCTCGCCAATTGGCGTCGCGCAAGCGGAAGATATAGCTGAGGCCGTCGTCGGTTACGATCCAGCGATCGGCCACCCCGGGGATAACCAGCCCTTGAGCGTCGAGGCTGACCAGGCCTTCCGCCGTAGCCCCGCGCAACAGCTGCGCCGGGACCGGCAAGCGACCTGCCGTTTGAAAGAGCGAGCCAAGCTCGCCGATCGCGACAACCTCGACTTGCGAGGTTTCATGAGTGCCGCATGCCGCCAGCAGCGGCGCCAGCAGCAGGGCGTAATGCTTGACGGATGCTGGCAAGGCGAAACGCATCGGCGAGCGAATAGTCGATTTTGCCGACGACGGGAATGCGCTTCCGTCGCCCGGAATTGCCCGAGCAGAGCGGCAACTTCAGACCTTGCGCAATGCGCCGCCCCTCGGCCCCGCATACGACGATCTGTGAGGCCGGGGGGCCGCATTGCTGGGAGCAACCGGGGCGCGAGCCAGGATCGGGTCGATCTCATCGCGAAAGGCGACGCCGAAGCGGCTTTCCTGAATCCAGGCGACCGAACCTTCGATCCATCCCAGATTGCGGATATTGACGAACACGATCACGCCTTTGGCGACGCGCAAGGCGGCCTCGATCATCATCCCACCCGATGACAAATTGCGCATTTTGACCCGGTGTTCCAATGACGAGCCGTCAAGGCGAACATCGACCATGACGAACAGGCTGTCGCGGACGATCTGCCTCTGCTCAGTTTCGTTCATGCTGCCGTTCTTTCGTGCCTTAATTTCTCAGACTAGGGCGCGCCGGTCCTTGGGGACGAACCAGTGGCCTGGGTTCGGTATTGATAAGGCAATATGACAAACAATAGGTAAACGGCGAGCTGAGGGGTGTCCCGTAAAACCGCAATGTTCGGTCAATCGTCGCGGGATACTTTTTCGCGCCGCTCATGGGCTTCCTGCGCCTCGACAGTCATAGTGGCGATCGGCCGGGCGATCAACCGGCCAAGGCCAATCGGCTCGCCGGTAACCTCGCAAAAGCCATATTCGCCTTCCTCGATGCGCCGCAGCGCGGAGTCGATTTTGGCGATCAGCTTGCGCTGGCGGTCGCGGGTGCGCAATTCGATGCCCCAATCGGTCTCGCTTGACGCGCGGTCATTAAGATCGGGTTCGCGAATCGGGCCGTCCTGCAATTGCTGCAGCGTTCCGGCGGCGGCGTCGAAAATTGTTTTCTTCCATTCCAGAAGCAAGCGGCGGAAATAATCCTGCTGCGCCTCGCCCATATAGGTTTCGGCATCATTGGGCATATACTGGACGCCAATCGAACGTTTCGCCTTCGCCAGCACATCGATTTCATTGGCAATAGCTGTCGGCATCAGAAATCTCCGCCCTCGTCCTGCCAAACTGCATTCGCTTCCGCGCCGGGTTGCTTGCCGGTCACATGAAGCGAGCCAAGGTTGCGGCGCCTATAAGCATGCGGCCGAATCCGCACAAGCGCCAATCCTGTCGCGAATCTAGATTATGCGCCAATTGCATCGGTATGCCGCCAATTCGATAGTAGACCGGCATTTTTTCGCATTCGCGTTAATCATTTGTTGACCACGATAGTCGAGCTTGCCCTCAGCGACGGGCAAATAGGGGACCTGTCCAACGGGGGTAAAGCGAGATGGGCACAGCCTGGATCGACATGAATAGTTTTGATGGCGCCGCCGCCGCTGATTCCAGCGCCGCCGATGTGCTCGTGGCGCATTGTCTGGAAGCGGCAGCCGCAGGAGACGCCGACGCCTGCTTCGATCTCGGCGTCGTCTTCTCCACCGCCAGCCACGGCGTCGCTTGCGATCTGATCGAAGCGCATAAGTGGTTCAATCTCGCCGCGGTTTCAGGGCATGCCGAAGCACAGCTGTGCCGGGCCGACATCTCTGAGGAAATGAGCGCGCGGGAAATCGCCGAGGCACAGCGCCGCGCCCGTCAGTGGATTGCCGGGACCAGCCGCAAGGCCGCCTGAGCTTGTTGTCGCATCGCTTCCTGCGAAAAACCGGTTCCCACTTTTTCGCGCGATGCTTTAGCCCTGTTTGAAAGGCGTCCGTCCGCCGAGCCAGAGCTGATCCTGGGCAATACCTGCCCGCTCCCGCTCGAGGAAATCGGCGATGGCAACACGGAAACCGTCATGCTGGATGTAATGCGCCGAAATTGTCTGTACGGGCTCATAGCCGCGAG
>JAYVWX010000114.1:0-7095 GCA_043785715.1 Novosphingobium sp.
AATAGCCATCGTCCCAGCTGTAATCGGTCGACGGCACATGGCTGAACGGGTGCGCCGACTGGTGAACCGGATATTCGTCGTATGGGGTGAGCATTGCGCGGCGGCTCCCGGGATTGGCTTTGACAGGCTGAAGGCTAGACGATAGTATGCTTAATTACAATCTTGCAAAATAGGACGCGGGACGATGCTGGCGGGCGCGCAGACAATCCTGGATTTCAGCGATCCGGCGCTGCTTTCAAACCCCTTCCCGTTTTATGCAAGGCAGCGCATCGATGCGCCAATCGCGCTGGCGCAAGGACCGGGCGGGCAGCAATTCTACCTCGTCACCAGCTATGGGCTGATCGAGGAGGCGAGTAAACGCGCCGGTGATTTTTCCAGCCAGATGGGGCATTTGCTGATGGCCGGCGGCGATGCCGCCCCAGAGGTCGCGGCTATCCTGGCACAGGACTGGATCGATCCGGCGCGGCTGCTCATTTCGGACGATCCCGATCACAAGCGTTATCGTGCGATCGTCAATTCGGTCTTTGCGCAGGGCCGCATCGCCAACATGGCTCCGACCATCGAGCGTATCGCAAATGAGCTGATCGACGATTTCATCGAGGCGGGCGAATGCGATTTCGTCAACCAGTTCGCGGTGCTGTTTCCGACCTATATTATCGCCGATATCCTGGGCCTGCCACGCGACAAATATGCGCTGGTGCGCCAATGGTCGGACGGGATCATCCGCATCGTCAGCCGCATGGGAACGCCCGACGAAGAGATCGAAGCGGCGAAGATGGTGCTCGATTTCCGCCGGTTCATCAAATCGATGATCCAGGCGCGGCGAATCAAGCCGGAAGATGACCTCATCTCGCTGCTGATCGGGGCGCGGGTGGAGGGGATGGAACCTTTGAGCGATGACGAAGTTGCCCCTTCCGCCTTCGAGATTGCGGTTGCCGGCAATGAGACGACGCGCAACACGCTGATGAGCGGGATCGTGCGATTGCTGGCTCATCCCGACCAGATGCGGGCGATGGCCGACGATCCAACCCTGACTTCCGGCGCGGTCGAGGAATTGCTCCGCTATGAGACGCCAGCGACCTCGATGTGGCGCGTCGCGACCTGCGATACCGAGCTTGGGGGCGCGGCCATTCCCATGGGCGCGGCGCTGCTGCTGCGCTACGATGCCGCCAACCGCGATCCGGCGAAGTTCGAGGAACCGGACGTGTTCGATATCCGCCGCAGGAACGCGCATCAGCATGTCGCGTTCGGGGGGTTCGGGATTCACCGCTGCCTTGGCCAGATGCTCGCGCGCAAGGAACTGGCGATTGGGTTCAACACGCTGCTCGCCCGCCTGAAGAACCCGCGCGTGCTTGAAGGCAGCGACACGGCGTATTGGCCAGGGCTGATGCATCGGGGGATTACCAGTTTGCGGCTTGGTTTCGATCCCGGGTCACGCGTTTTCCCGAAGCCATAGAGGCCTGCACCATGTCCGCACCGCTCATCACAGAAGGCGATTGCTTCATTTCGCGCTTTACGCTGAAGCCGGAACGCCGCGACGAGTTCCTCGCGATGTTTACCGGCCTGGTTGACAATTTTCGCGAGGCAATGGGCGAGACGACCAATTTCGTCTTCTACGGCTGGAGCCGCAATTTCGAGTTCGTCGCCAACGAAAGCTGGAAAAGCCCGGAGATCGTGGCTGCGGTCCGGGCCGATCCCGGTTTTGTCGATTTGGTCGGCAGGCTGCTCGATTGCTGTTCAAAGCCGATGGTGATGGAAGTGTTCAACGCGATGAACTCGGACAGGAGCATTTTCACGCTGCATCCGGCGGGGAAATCGACGGTGCATCCCGATGTCGGGGTCGGGGCTGTATTTGATTGAGCGCGCCGGACTCAGACCCCGGTGACGGCGGCGGGACAAATCCACGCTCAGAGAATCTGGTCAGATTTATTCATTCGTGCAAATCCTCCCGGTGATCAGACTCCGCGCCAAATGGGGTGGCGCTTCTCCGCGAAGGCACGCTTGCCTTCGGCCGCATCTTCGCTGGCCAACAACGGCGCCACGCTGGCGTAATTGGAAACGTCCAATGCGGCCGCAAGGCTGTCCATATCGATGCTGGCTTTGGCAACTTCTCGGTTGCATGCGATCGCCAGCGGAGCGCCATCGGCGATCATCCTCGCCCATTCGATGGCAGTGCTAAGGAGCTGACCGGGTTCGACAACAAGATTGACGAATCCTGATCGCTCGCCTTCCTCTGCTGAAACGACGCGGCCCGTCAGGGCAATGCCAAGTGCGCGGGTCAGGCCAATGATGCGAGGAAGCCGCTGCAACCCGCCTGCCAGCGGCGACCAACCGACTTTGGCTTCTGGCAGAGCAAAGCGCGCTTCGGATGATGCAATGACAAGGTCACATGCCAGCACCATCTCGAACCCGCCACCAAATGCGATTCCATTCACGGCGGCAATCACCGGAATTCCATAATCGGTGCGACCAGTGAGACCACCAAAGCCCTTACTGGCAATTTCCATGACACCGGTTTCGAGATTGTCCTTGAGGTCATAACCGGCACAAAAGCTGTCCCCCGCCCCGGTCAAAATGATGCAGCGCAAGTCGTGGCGGGTCACGAGGTCATCGAATACGCGCTCAAGCTCATGGTGGGCTGGAGGATGAAGGGCATTCTTGCGAACCGTGCGGTCTAGCGTGATGATCGCCAACCAACCCCGGTCTTCAACCGTGCAAAATTCGGTCATAGTCCTGCTTCCCCCCAACTATCCTCCGAAAAAGGCAGCCAACATCCCGTCCACTTCTTTGTCGCCCATACTGGCGCGCGCCCCGAGCAATTGCTTCGCATCTTCACCAGCGATATAGCGGGTTTCAGGTTCATCGTCATTTAGTGCACCCAGGATAACAGCGGCGACTTGTTCGGGGGTCGAACCGCCGCCCTGTCCCTCATACCCGGCCTGTGCTGCCGCAGCGAAGCCCTTGTACAACTTGCCGTAACGAGCGGCCTGCTCGGGTGTCAGAGCGGCTTCCATTTTCTTCGTCAGCGCGATCTGGTCACTGACCATCGGGGTGCGGACACCGCCTGGCTCGACCATGATCACCTTCACACCGTCTGCCGCGGCTTCCTGCCGCATGATATCGGCCGCACCTTCAAGCGCATATTTGGAAGCGGTGTATGCGGCGAGGAACGGCATCGCGATCTTGCCCGACATCGAAGTGATGAACAGCAGCCGCCCCTTGCTGGCACGCAACGCATCGATCGTGGCCTGGTACACAGCGATACCGGACAGCGTGTTGATCTCGAACGTGCGCCGAAAGGTAGCGAGCGGAGTCAATTCCGCAGGGCCAATCGGGCCGATAGCGGCGCAGACAACGACATGGTCGAGCGAGGCTTGTGCAGCCACGATCGCCCGTACCCGGGCGAGTGCATTGTCGGCATCGCCAAGATCGAGCGGTTCAATCGTCGCGACTCCCGGAACTTCGTGCTTGAGCTGCGCTGCCTGTGTATCGTCGAGCACCGTGGCGATAACCCTGTCGCCCTGCGCTGCCAGCTGACGCGCCACTTCCATCCCGATGCCACCAGCGGCGCCGATCACCAATACCGACTTCATGCGATTGGCTCCCTTGTTCCGCGAGCGGCCGACCGCTCGATCGCAGCGATCATCCTGTGGCGCACCACCGCGTCGTCAAAATCCGGGCAGGACCTGGTCCCGTCGCGCAGATCGTTCTCGAAGCGGACGAAAGCCTGCGCCAAATTGACCGCCGGGCCGACCAGTTTTGGCGGAGACCAGCGATAGGCTGCCGGCACATCCATCGCGGCCAGCGCCGGTTGTTCGCCCCTCGCCCCTGAGAGCGTCAGGTCGAAAATTTGTGCGTGGCCACCAAAAGACGTGATCTGAAGATCGCCCTCGGTTCCGTTGATCTCCCACAGCAATCCGGTGCCACGCGGCGTGCCCCCGCGGTAATGAAGCGAGATGGTCGCGCCGCTCTTGAGCGTGCCTGAAAAAGCCACCTGATCCTCGCTCGTCAGCGGCAGAGTCTCGCCCGACTCTGCATTGAGAAAAGTCTTGCGCCGGTTCGCCATCGTCGCGCTGACCTCGGCGATCTCACCCAGGCAGTGGCAGACTGCGTCCATCGTATGGCCGATGGGGATGGTGAGCATCGTCGCCCCGTTGCTCCTGGTGTTGGTATAGGCGTTGGCGTTGTCGGTGACCGGCCCCCACGCCAGGCCGTTGCCGATGAGCGTGGTGGAAAGCACTTCACCGACAAAACCGTCACGGATGAGATCGCGGACATAGGCGATCACCGGGGCCGCCCGCGCCTGCATGCCGACGGCACAGCGGATGCCCAGGTTGCGCGCCCTGTCGGCCAGTTGGACGGCTTCATCCAGCCCGTTACCGAGCGGCCATTCGCAATAGACCATCTTGCCGGCATCGAGCGCGGCCATGACCAACTCCCTATGGTGCGGCACTTTCACCGTCACCGCGACGAGATCGACCTTGGGATCGTTCACCAGCGCCTGGTGATTGTCATAGCAATTGGCGACACCAAACGCTGCACCGGCCGCTTTGGCCGATTCTATCCGCGTCGTGCTCAGCGCCGTGATTTCATAGCCGACGAGGGCCTGAAGGGCAGGAATATGCGCCACCGCCGCCCAGCTCCGCCCGGGCTGGACGCCAATAATGCCGACGCCAATTTTCTTGTCAGTCATGATCATTTGTCCTGCCCGAAGCGCCAGATATAATCGTTCCACTGCACTTCCTGGGATTCGCCATAGCCGGTCTTGCCGTTCCACGTCCATTTGACGAGGCCGAGGTGGACATTGGCATTGGGCCAGCCTGCCCAGTTGGATTGGGCGACAACCTCGCCGGTGATCTGATATTTGTCGCCCGCGGCGTCCTCGAATTCAATTTCGTGGCGCAATGGACGGCACTGCGGGAATTCACGGTGGGTGATCTTTGAGGCGCGCGCCAGCCGACGCTGCTCCCCCTTGATCTGCACCCAGCCATCCTTGAACACCGACGCCGGGTCGAGTTCGTAGATACCGGCCCATTCAGGATTGCGCGCGGGATCATCGTGCGCGCCCAGGTTGAAGGCAAATTCCTCCCCGAACACGCCCGTTACCCAGGTGTAAGGCGGGAGCGGCGCATGATCCTCCGGGCGCGGTTCGCCCCAGCTGCGATCACGGACATTGTAGCAATCGACCTTGTGCGCACTGCCCCGCAAGATGAGATCGCCGGTGACCTTCATCACCTGTTCGAAATGCTGGTTGTTGGCGCGCATCAGCGGTTTGGCGCTGGCGCGGATATCGACATTGACCGACGTCTGCCGTCCAGGATCGTCGAAGGTCAGCCGGATGTGCTGGAGGGGCTCGATCACTTCGACGCGCATCGAGTTCGGGAACAGGATGTTGCTGCCGTCCCCGACCAGATCGATCTTGTTGAAGGCGCGAATATCGAACAGCTCGCAGGCTAGGGTTTGCGTCTTCATTCCCTGGTAGATCATCAACCCCCCGGTCACGACATTCAGATTGGGGTGGGTCCAGCAATAAGCGAAGCAATTAATATGGGCTTCCGGAACATTGAAACCCCAGTACCAGGTTTGTGAGACCGAATCGGCTTTGTTCTCGGATGGGGATTGAAAAAACTCATGCCTTGGCTCGGCATGGCCGAAGCCGCCGCCGACATTAGCATTCCAGTCGCGGTCATCGGCCATGAGTCTCTCCTCGGTCCAGAATCGATTGTTGATCCGTCTCACCCGATGATAGCAACACTGATGCGACTTGCCATCCTGTTTGTTAGCACATAGTTTGCTTGCGACTTAATTATTGGGATCGCCCGACATGCTGCTTCCCGCCGACCGCTTGCTGGCTGCGCTCGCAACCGAATTCGCCAAGCTCATCCCGCGGCTGGCCGACAGCGGAACCGACGGTTCGGCGGCGCAGAGCATAGCAGCCGCTATCCTCCTGCTCGGTAATCGCGAAAAGGGCGGGACGGCGTTTCTCGATGCGCAGTTCGCCAAACTGGGCACCATGCTCGACACCGTGGAAGCGCATTCCAGGGGGGCCGCGACAAACAGCGTCAAAGCGCTCCGCGCGCATATAATCCAGGCGCAGGAAGCGCGAGGTTTCACCGCGAAGGAGGCCGCGTGGCGGGAACTCCTGGCTGAGACGCAGGCCTACGCCATGGATCTGCTGGCCGATGCGTCGCTTTCACCCTTCGGCCGCAATGCCATCTCGGCAGCCTTTGTCGCATGGGAAGCGGGGGACCGCCAGGCGCAGATCGCCCCTGCCGATGCCTCGCAGATTACCGATACTGTCCAGATTACCCCCGAAAACCTGACCACCTATCTGCGCGACCGGTTCGACGAGCCCGGTATGGAAGTCACCTCGGTCACTCCGCTGGCGGGCGGTTTCGGCAAGGAGACGACGCTGTTCGAAGTGTCGGGCAGAGCCCTTTCGGGAGCATTCGTCATGCGCCGCGATCTGGCGGGCGGCGCTTCGATCACCAATGATTGTCATCGCAACGTCATGGAATATCCGGTTATCAAAGCGGCGCATGCACGCGGTTTTCCGGCGCCCGATGCGGCATGGCTCGATACCGAGCACAAGCTGCTTCCCGGCGGCGATTTCATCATCATGCACAAATCGCCCGGAAAGATCGGCGGAAGCTTCTTCGGGGCGCAGACCGCAATCCCCGACAATCTGGTTGATAGTCTTGCGGCGATCATGGCCGGCCTGCACGCGCTGGAGCCGCTCACCGAGCTCGGCGATCTGAACCCCGCCATCAACACCGCCTTGTGGAAGAAATCGCGCAGCGAAAGCACCGGCGATTATATCAGTGGCTGGCGCGACTATTTCCTCGCCAACAATCACACCCCCTCGCCCTCGCTGATGGCCCTGTTCGGCTGGCTGCTCGGCAATGTGCCGCCGCGCGAGGGGCGCTCGGTCTTGCTCCACGGCGATTTCGGGTTCCACAATTTTCTGTTCGAAGATGGCAGGCTGAGCGCTGTGCTCGACTGGGAATTTGCCCATATCGGCGATCCGGCGGAGGAACTGGGATATGTTCGCGAAACCGTGGGCAAATCCATCGACTGGGACCGGTTGATGGCCAA
>JAYVWX010000115.1:0-11173 GCA_043785715.1 Novosphingobium sp.
GGCCGCCCGCGCGCTGCTCTATCTGGCTGCGGCCAAGGTGACGGCCGGCGCGCCCGACAAGACGCGTTTCGCGGCGATGGCCAAGCGGCTTGCCAGCGACAGCGGCTCGCAGATCGTCGATCAGGCGCTGCAGTTGTTCGGCGGTTATGGCTATCTCAAGGACTATCCGATCGAGCGGTTCTGGCGCGATTTGCGGGTGCACCGGATACTGGAAGGGACCAGCGAAATCATGCGGATGATCGTGGGACGGGATTTGCTGAAGTGATGACGGACGAACTCATCACCCGCTGCGACGGCGCCGCCGGCTACCTCACGCTCAACCGCCCCAAAGCAATCCATGCGCTGACCGCGGCGATGGTTCACGCCATGACCAGGGCGCTGCTCGCCTGGCGCGATGACGATGCCGTCCAGGCCGTCATCCTCGATCATAGCGAGGGGCGCGGGTTTTGTGCGGGCGGCGATATCGCCGTTCTGCGCAACTCCGCGCTCAACGATAACGGCGTCTCGGGGTGCAAGTTTTTCTACGACGAATATCAGCTCAACCACCTGCTGTTCGCCTATGCCAAACCGGTCGCCGCCTTCATGGACGGCATCACCATGGGCGGCGGCGTCGGCATTGCGCAGCCGGCGAAATTTCGCGTGGCGACCGAGAACACCCGTTTCGCCATGCCGGAGACCGGCATTGGCCTGTTCCCCGATGTCGGCGGCGGCTGGTATCTGTCGCGGCTGCCTGGCCGCATGGGCCAGTTCCTCGCGCTGACCGGCGCGCGGCTCGACGGGGCGGAATGCCTGTGGACCGGCCTGGCGACGCATTATCTGGCCGCCGAGAATCTGCCGGAAGCCAAGCAGCGGATCGCCAAGGGCCACGACGTTGCCGGGGTGCTGGGCGCGCTGGCGGTCAAGCCGCCCGAAGCGCGGGTTGAGGGCAACGCGGCGCTGATCGCCCGGCACTTCGCCTCAGACCGGCTGGAGGACATCATCGCATCGCTCGAAGCCGAAGACAGCGACTGGGCAGTCAAGGAGCTGGCGACGATCCGCACCCGCAGCCCGCAATCCTGCAAAGTCGCGCTGCGCCAGCTGGCGGAAAGCGCGAAGCTCACCGATTTCGCCGACAATATGGCGATGGAATACCGCATCGCCGCCCGCGTCCTTACTCGCCCCGATTTCGCCGAGGGCGTGCGCGCGGTGATCATCGACAAGGACAATGCGGCCCGGTGGGATCCGGCTACGCCAGAAGGCGTGACCGGTGAACTGATCGATTCAATCTTCGCGCCGCTGCCGGCCGACCAGGAATGGAAACCCCTATGAGTTACGAATGCATTCTCGTCGAACAGCGGGGGGCCGTCACACTGCTCATGCTAAACCGTCCGCAGGCCCTGAACGCGCTGAATGCTCAGGTTCTTGACGAACTGGTCGATGCCTTCGCGAAATTCGAGGCTGATCCCTCACAGCGCTGCGCGGTGATAACCGGCTCCGGCGACAAGGCTTTTGCCGCCGGGGCGGACATCAAGGAGATGGCGGACAAGCCCGCGGCCGAATTCTACGCGAGCGATCTGTTTTCGAAATGGACCAGCCATATCGTTCGGCTGACCCGCAAGCCGTGGATCGCCGCGGTCAACGGCTTTGCGTTGGGCGGCGGCTGCGAGCTGGCGATGATGGCCGACTTCATCATCGCCGCCGACACCGCGAAATTCGGCCAGCCCGAGATCAATCTGGGGGTTGCTCCCGGCATGGGCGGCTCGCAGCGGCTGACGCGGGCGGTGGGCAAGGCCAAGGCGATGGAGATGTGCCTGACCGGGCGCATGATGAAGGCCGAAGAAGCCGAGCGCGCCGGACTGGTCGCGCGGATCGTGCCGCTCGCCGATCTTCTTGAAGAAGCGCTCAAGGTTGCGGCCGATATCGCATCGAAGGCGCCGCTCGCCGCGTTGATCAACAAGGAAATGGTCAATATCGCGTTTGAAACCACGCTGGATCAGGGGTTGCTGGCCGAACGCCGCTTTTTCCAGATCCTCACCGCGACCGAGGACAAGGCGGAAGGTATGGCCGCATTTATCGAAAAGCGCGCCGCCGTATGGAAGGGGCGTTGAACTATTCCCCTCTCCCATGGGGAGAGGGTTGCGTAGCCTTGGCAACTCGTTGCCTAGGCGAAGCTGGGTGAGGGGATTACTCCATCGAGGGGGAACTACCCTCACCAACTCCGGCTAGGCCGCACGCGGCCAAGCCTTCGTAACCTCTCCCAGCGGGAGAGGGCAAAGGAACAAGTTACATGAAAATCGCATTTATCGGTCTGGGCAACATGGGCGGCGGCATGGCTGCGAACCTGGTCAAGGCCGGCCACGAAGTCCGTGCTTTCGATCTTGCCGCCGAGGCGCTGGAGCGCGCGCAGAGCAATGGCTGCACGACCTTCACCACTGTGCGGGAAGCCGTGCAAGGCGCCGATGCGGTGGTGTCGATGCTGCCCAACGGGGCTATTGTCGACAGCGTCTATGGCACGGACGTGATTGGCCATGCGCCGACATCGGCGGTGCTGCTCGATTGCTCGACGATTGACGTCGCCACCGCCAGGAAGGTTGGCGAGGCGGCGGCCCAGGCGGGCTATGCCATGGTCGATGCGCCGGTTTCGGGCGGCATCGCCGCAGCTAACGGCGGCACGCTGACCTTCATGGTCGGCGGGACGGCAGAGGCCTTCAGCCGCGCCGAGCCGATTCTCGCGGCGATGGGCAAAACGGTGATTCACGCCGGGGCGAGCGGCGCGGGGCAGGCCGCGAAGATTTGCAACAACATGCTGCTCGGCGCCTCGATGATCGCCACTTGCGAGACCTTCCGGCTGGCCGAGAAGCTGGGCCTCGATCAGCAGACCTTCTTCAATATCGCCTCCAAGGCTTCGGGCCAGAACTGGTCGATGACCAGCTATTGCCCAGTGCCGGGCGTCGGCCCGCAGAGCCCGGCGGATAATGATTATCAGGGCGGCTTCGCCACGGCGCTGATGCTCAAGGATCTGAAGCTGGCGATGGCGGCGGCGCAGGATGCGGGCGCCGAGGTGCCGATGGGCGAACTGGCGGAGCGGCTTTACGCTGCGTTCAATGCTGACGGTAATGGCCGCTTGGATTTCTCGGCGATTATTCGGACGTTGTAGCGTTCGTCACTCTCCCGCATGCCGAAAGGGAATAGCAGATCACTTTGCCTGACTGCCCGCGCCCAAAATGCCTGGCGCCAGTAGCAGGAGCAGCTTGGTGTCGATGGCATAGCCCGCCTCGCGCCAATCGGCGACAGCCTTGACGATGCCAGCGAGCGGTATGTGGTGGACGGTGATGGCCTCGCTGTCGGTGCCGCCGCCTTCGCTGACGCGGGTAAGTCCATGGGTGGAACAGCGAATAGCTCTCGGTCACCATGCCGGGCGAGGACCAGAATTCACCGAGCACTTCCATCCGTTCCGCGCGGTAACCGGTTTCCTCTTCAAGCTCACGGGCGGCGGCGGCAATGTCTTCCTCCGGCTCGTCGCCATCGCCGATCAGCCCGGCGGGCAGTTCGATGCAGATGCACCCCAGCGGCACCCGGTATTGCTGGACCAGCAGCACGTGATCGTCGTCGTCGATCGCCAGGACCACGGCCGCGCGGATGCCGCGGGCGCGGCTGACATATTCCCAGCGCCCCCGCGTCTTGGCGGTGATGAAGCGGCCTTGCCACTCGATCTTCTCGGGTTCTTCGGGGGTCATACTTCGATCAGCCGGTTGGGGAGTTCGTTCTGGTCGGCGCTAGCGCGCGGGAAATGGTCGGCGAGCACGGCGCCAACCTTTTCCACCGCCGCGATCATGCCATCTGCCAGGCGGCCCTCGCGGATCGGAGCGAGCATCGCCGCCATCGCCTCGCCCCAGACTTCCGGCGCGACCTTGCCGGCGATCGCCTCGTCGGCGACTATCTCGGCGCGGTGTTCGGCCATCGAAAGGTAAATCAGGATGCCGGTGCGGCCAGTGGTCCGCCGCTCGGCGCCGACCTTGAAGCAGGTGATCGCCCGGGCGCGGACGCGGGCATGGCGGAGGGATCGCGGCACCAGAAACAGCCGCAGTGGCGGCCACAGTTGCAGCAGCCACATGCCGGCGAATTTGAGGCTGGCGACCAGCAGAGCGACGGCAGAAATCTCGCGGGCATGCCATTGCTGGACCCAGCCGCCGGTCAGCCGGTCATACAGGTGAAGATAGAAATCGGGCGCGAACGTCAGCGCGGTCAGGGCGAGAAACGCGGCAAAGGCGGACCACAGCAGCGCGATATCGGCATAGGTGTCGGATTGCCGGGTGATGATGGTGACGATCTCCCCGGCGCTGTTCGCTTCCGCCGCGCTGACAGCGGCCGAGACGCGCAGCTGGTCGGTTTCGCTGAGATTGACTGGGCTGGTCATGCGCGCGCTCCTACCAGCTGCCCGAACTGCCGCCGCCGCCGAAGCTGCCGCCGCCGCCGGAAAATCCGCCGCCACCCCCACCGAAGCCGCCCCCGCCAAAGCCGCCGCCGCCGCGCATGTGGCTCAACGCATCCCAGACCACGATCGGCCCCAGTCCGCTGGCATAGCGCCGCCCCTTACGCCCGCGACGCAGCATCGGCAGGACGAAGAAAAGGAGAAATAGACCCAGCCAGAAGATGGTGGAGAACCCGGCCTTGCCTTCGGGCGCAGCCTTGAGCCTGGCAGCAGCGGCGATTTTGCGCGCCTCCTCATCCGGCAGGGTCAGCTGACGAATGATGGCGTCGGCCCCCGCCTCGATCCCGCCGGGCATATCGCCCGCCTTGAAGCGCGGCACTACGGTCTGGTTGATGATCAGCGAGGACAGGCCGTCAGTCAAAACAGCTTCCAAGCCGTAGCCGACTTCGATCCGCAGCTTGCGTTCATTGGGCGCGACGATCAGCAGCGCGCCGTCGTTGCGCTGCTTGTCACCCAAGCCCCAGGCGCGCCCGAGCTGGTAGCCGTAATCGGATATTTCATAGCCCTGCAGGCTCGGCAGGGTGGCGACCACCAGCTGCCGGTGCGACTGGGTCTCCAGCGCGGCGAGCTTGCTGTCGAGCCGCGCTTCCATATCGGGCGGAATGATGTTCGCCGCATCGACCACCCTCCCGGTAAGCTTGGGGAACTGCTGGGCGAACGCACTGCCGGGTGCGGCGATTGCCATCGCCAGCAGCAACAGCATACCCAACACGCGCTGCCCGGTCCGGCCGAGCATGGTCCGATTGCCGCCCGTCAGAGCTTGCCTTCAAGGCTGGGCGCGACTTCCGCGCCGGGGGTCACCGCCTGATAGGGCACCATCGGCTTGGCGCCGTAGATCACCTTGGCGGCGACCATCGCCGGAAAAGTGCGGATCGTCGTGTTATAGTTCTGCACCGCGCCGTTGAAATCGCGCAGCGCCACCCGAATGCGATTTTCCTGGCCCTCGAGCTGGCTCTGCAGCATCTGGTAATTGGTTATGCTTTTGAGCGAGGGGTAAGCCTCGACATTGGCGAGCAGGCGTCCGAAGCCGGCCATCGAGGTGGACAGCTGGTTCTGCGCGTCCTGAAAGGCCTTCATTTTGGCCGGGTCGGTAAGATCGTCGGGAGTGACCTGGATGCTGGTCGCCTTGGCCCGGGCTTCGACCACCCCGGTGAGGATTGCCTTTTCCTGGTCGGCGGCACCCTTGGCGGTGGCGGCGAGGTTGGGGATGAGGTTGGCGCGCTCCTGGAACGCGGCCTGGACGTCGGCCCACTTGGCCTTGGCGGCCTCCTCGGCGGTCGGCACGGTATTGACGCCGCAGCCGGCAAGACTGGTCGTGGCGAGGGCGGCGAGGGCGAATTTAACGAGACGGGCGGGAGGCGTGGCAGGCATGGATGGATACCCCTAAGTCGCGCCGCGGCCTTGCCCGGCGAGGGGAATGTAGCGGCCCGCCGCCTAGGTGCAAGCAGTCCCGCGATTTTCCGCCCTTTTCATTTTTGCTTTTGGCCCTTATATGGGTCCCTGCCGGTTTCGGCCGGCTATGGCGATAAATGGCAGCGTGTAATAGACGCATCGGACCCGGGGGCGGTACCCGGCGGCTCCACCACTTTCCCTGTTGTCGCAGGGATAATGACGGGGCCGAACTAGTATCGACGTGTGTTCAAAGGCGTTGTTTTTGCCCGGGCTGAGTAACCCGTTAAAGGCTCAAAACCCAATAAGTGCCAACGACAACAACGCACTTGCTCTTGCCGCGTAATTCTAGGGGCTAACGCCCTGAAGTTACAAAGCTAAAGCGCGGTCGGGCCGACCGGTCAACAGAACGGATTCCAGCGGCCCGGGGGGCGCCGGGCAACAGAAGCCCCCCACCTGATTTCACTGAGCCATGGTCCGGAGCCGCCCCACTTCGTCAGCAAATAGCGCGGGCGCCGGGCAACAGAAGCTCCCCACCTGATTTCACTGAGCCATGGCCCGGAGCCGCCCACTTCTGCGCCAATTGCGCGTGGGCCGGGCGACAGAACCACCCCACCTTATTCAATTTCACTCGGATGAGATCGCGGCGAGCCTGGCGTCGCGTTCCTTTTCGAACTTCAGGCAATCGAGCATCTTGCCGCCGGCCATGAACACCGCGCCAGTGCAGGCCAAAAACAGCAGCTTGCCGCCAAATCCCGGATATTGCACGAGATAGACGCTGCCGCGCTCCACCGCACCAAGCGCGAGCGCATAGACGATTAGAAAGGCCTCGAACCGGGTCTTGATGACGAACAGCCGGCCAATCTTGCGCAACATAGTTAATCCTTTGATAACCATTATAACACAGCAAGCATCATGCCAGGTGTGCGGTCAAGCGCAACTGGCTGGTTAATCGAGGCAGCCCTTGTAAAACATTTCGACATGTTCGGCCGACACGATCGGCCGGACAGGGCGAGCCGCACAGTTGCCAACCGCATTGCCTTTCGTCATAGCCGCCCGCGCGGGCCGGGCAACATTGGATGAGGCATGATGGCAGACAGGGTTGATCGCTCGGGACTTCAGATCGATGCGCGATTGGCGCAATTTATCGAGGGCGACGTGCTGGCGCCGCTGGGCCGCGATGCGCCCGCGTTCTGGCAGGGTTTTGCCGCGTTGCTGGGCCGTCTGGTTCCCCGCAACCGGGCGCTGCTGGCACGGCGCGACGCGCTGCAATTGCAGATCGACGACTGGCACACGGCCCGCGCCGGCAAGCCGCACGAACCGGCCGATTACTGCGCCTTCCTGAGCGAAATCGGCTATCTGGTGCCCGAGCCCGAGGATTTCACCGTCTCGACCCAGAACGTCGATCCGGAAATCGCGGTCATGGCCGGTCCGCAGCTGGTCGTGCCTGTGCTCAACGCCCGCTTCCTGCTCAACGCCGCCAACGCCCGCTGGGGCAGTCTCTATGACGCCTATTATGGCACCGACACGCTCGATGCCCCGCCGGCGCGCCCCGGCGGTTACGATGCCGACCGGGGCGGCGCGGTGATCAAGGCGGTTCGCGCCTTTCTCGACCTGGCGGTGCCGCTTTGTGATTTGAGCTGGTCGGACTGGAACGGGGAGGGCGTTCCCGAACTGCTGCATCCGGTGCAACTGACCGGGCAGAAGCCCGGCGGGCTGCTGCTGTGCAACAACGGCCTGCATATCGAGCTGGTGCTCGACCGCGCGCATCCCGTGGGGGCAACCGACCGGGCGGCCATCGCCGATGTTATCCTCGAATCGGCGCTCACGACGATTGTCGATCTTGAGGATTCGATTTCCGCGGTCGATGCCGAGGACAAGCTCAAGGCCTATGCCAACTGGCTGGGGGTGATCCGCGGCGACCTTACCGACAGCTTCGAGAAAGGCGGCAAGCGCCTCACCCGCGCGCTGGAGCCCGACCGCGACTGGACCGCGCCGGATGGCCGCGCGTTCAGCCTGCCAGGCCGCAGCCTGATGTTCGTGCGCAATGTCGGCCATCTGATGACCAACCCGGCGATCCTGCTGGCGGACGGCAGCGAAATTCCCGAGGGCATCCTGGACGCCGTCCTGACCAGCGCGATCGGCGCGCAGGACGTCAAGGGTCTTGGCAAATACCGCAATTCGCGCGGGGCGAGCGGCGGCACGGGGAGCATCTACATCGTCAAGCCGAAGATGCACGGGCCGGATGAATGCGTCTTCACCAACGATCTGTTCGACGCGGTGGAAGATCTGCTCGGCTTGGCGCGCCACACGGTCAAGGTCGGGGTGATGGACGAGGAGCGCCGCTCTTCGGTCAATCTCGGCGCCTGCATCCAGGCGGTGCAAAACCGCATCGTCTTCATCAACACCGGCTTCCTCGACCGCACCGGCGACGAGATCCACACCTCGATGCGGGCCGGCCCGATGATCCGGAAAGGCGCGATGAAGCAATCGGCGTGGATCGATTGCTACGAGAAGCGCAATGTCGCGATCGGGCTCAAACACGGCCTCTCGGGCCGCGCCCAGATCGGCAAGGGCATGTGGGCCGCGCCCGACCGGATGGGGGCGATGATGCTGGAGAAGTCCGCCCACCCAAGGTCCGGCGCCAACACCGCTTGGGTGCCATCGCCGACCGCGGCGACTCTGCACGCCATGCATTACCACACGACCGACGTGTTCGACGTGCAGCGCGGCATCGCCGGTCAGCCGGTCCCCGATCTGGACACGCTGCTGAGCATCCCGCTCGCCACTGGCGTCAATTTCTCCGAAGCCGAAGTGCGCGAGGAACTGGACAACAATGCCCAGGGGCTGCTCGGTTATGTCGTGCGCTGGATCGACCATGGCGTCGGCTGTTCCAAGGTGCCCGACATCAACGACGTGGGCCTGATGGAAGACCGCGCGACGCTGCGGATTTCCTCGCAACACATGGCCAACTGGCTGCTCCACGGGATTTGCACGCGCGAGCAGGTGATGGATTCGCTCCAGCGCATGGCCGCCAAGGTCGATGCGCAGAACGCCGGCGATCCGTTGTATGAACCGATGGCGGGGAACTGGGAGCGCTCGATGGCTTTCCAGGCGGCGTGTGAACTGGTGTTCAAGGGGGTCGAGCAGCCCAATGGCTATACCGAGCCGCTGTTGCATGCCTGGCGGAGGCGGAAGAAGACGGCGTGATCAGAGTATTTCCGTTTGATCTTGGCGCTACTTGCCCCTCCCACTTTGAGGGGGAGGTTGGGTGGCGGTGTACCGCCCTCTCGATAGGCGCCCACCCCTCGCCAACTCCGGCTAGTGAGCAAGCTCACAAGCCTTCGTATCCTCTCCCCTCATGGGGAGAGGGGAGGGCAAGTCGTTGGCAGGGCTTCCGATTCGAGCCGGACCAGCCATTCCCGCGCCTGCTTGGGTTCGCCGGGAGCGGTCGATGCCACCGGGCCGCGCGCTGCCTCGAACTGCCGGTGTAGCGGGAACCGCTCAAGCCCCAGATCGGCGCGCAGCTTGTCGATGGTCTGGCCCATGTCGCATAGTTCCGTCACGACCGGCGCCCATTTGGCGACTGCCGGGCGGTCGTGCTTGTGTCCGAACAACCCCCACGACCCCGCCGCTACTTTTTGCAAGGCGCTGACAAGGGCTGCGCGATAGTCATCTTCTAGGGCCAGCCGGCGGATATCGAGGCGCTCCAGACGGTCGGCTTTAGCCATGGTAAGCCTCGCTCAGGAGCCGCGCCACCGCGACGAATTCGTCCACGCTCAGCGTCTCGGCCCGACGCTGCGGATCGATGCCCAGCTGGTCCAGTGCCTCCAGCGCGCCGGGCAGACCCTTGACGCTCTGGCGCAGCATCTTGCGGCGTTGGCCGAAGGCCGCTTCGGTCAGGCGTTCGAGCATCCTCGCTGAAACCCCCTCGGGCATCGCCATCGGCACGACATGCAGCACCGCCGACATCACCTTTGGCGCCGGGGTGAAAGCGCTGCGATGAACCTTCATCGCCAGCCTGGGAATCGAGCGCCACTGCGCCAGCACCGCGAGCCGGCCATAGGCGCCGCTGTCCGGAGCGGCAACGATGCGCTCGGCGACTTCGAGCTGGAACATCAAGGTGAGCGAGGTCCAGCGCGGCGGCCACGCCTCACCGCCCAGCCAGCCGGTAAACAAGGCGGTGCCGACGTTGTAGGGCAGGTTGGCGACGATCGCGTAGGGTTCATCGAACAGGTCCGCCGGATCGATCTTGAGCGCATCGCCCTCGACCACCCGGAGCTGGCCGGGAAAGACCTCGGTTAGCTCAGCCAGCGCCGGCAGGCAGCGGCGGTCCATCTCGATGGCGGTGACGCGCGCGCCGGCGCGCAGCAGGGCGCGGGTCAGGCCGCCGGGGCCGGGGCCGACTTCCAGCACCGCGCGGTCCCTGAGGTCGCCGGGCACCGCGGCGATACGGCCGAGCAATTGCTCGTCGAGCAGGAAGTTTTGGCCCAGCGCCTTGGTCGCCAGCAACCCGTGACGCGCGATGACTTCGCGCAAGGGAGGCAGGCTCAAGTCCTCGTCCGCCGCGCCGCGCACTCGCCCGCCATGCGGATCGCCGCGATCATCGCCCCGGCGCCGGCCTTGCCGGTCCCGGCAATGGAAAACGCAGTGCCATGGTCGGGCGAGCTGCGCACGATCGGCAGGCCCAGGGTGATGTTGACGCCGAGGTCGAAATCAAGCGCTTTCACCGGTATCAGCGCCTGGTCGTGGTACATGCAGATCGCAACATCATACCCGCTCCGGGCATGGGCTGCGAACAGGGCGTCGGCGGGATGGGGACCAGTTGCGTCGATCCCGGCGGCCCGCAGCGCGGCGATGGCGGGGGCGATGATGCGGGCTTCCTCGCCGCCCATCCGCCCGGCCTCGCCGGCATGCGGATTGAGCGCGGCGATGGCGAGGCGCGGGGCGGCGATGCCGAAATCCCGGGTCAGCGCCCTGGCGACGATCCGTGCCCGCCGCTCGATCAGCGCGCTGGTGAGCAGGGCGGGAACCTCGGACAGGGGGACATGGACTGTGAGAGGCACCGTGCGGAGCTGCGGGCCGACAAGCATCATCACCGCATCCTGGGCCTCCACCCCGCAGGCGGCGGCAACAAATTCGGTCTGGCCGGGATGGGTAAAGCCAACCTCGGCTAGCAGCGCCTTGGCGATGGGTCCGGTGACGAGCGCGCCAGCCTCGCCGCTGACCGCAAGCGCAGTCGCTTCAGTCAGCGATTGCAGCGCCAGCGCGGCGCCAGTGCGATCCGGCTGGCCGGGGCGGTAATCGCCGTCG
>JAYVWX010000116.1:0-13745 GCA_043785715.1 Novosphingobium sp.
GTACATCGGGTGGCGCACGAAGCGGTACGCGCCGCCCACCTTGACCCCGCGGTTGGCCGGCACCAGTCCGAAGCTGCGGCGCAGCGACAGCTTGGCGGCCAGCGCAATCGCGGTGCCGACCATGATCAGCGGCGCGGTGACCACATCGGGGGCAATGCTTGTCCCCGTCGGCAGTACGCACAGCGCCGCAGCGGTGCCGGCGAACGCGATAGTGGTGGTGTAGACCGAACTCGACCACGTGCCTTTGCGCTGGATAAGCAGGAAAAACACGGCAGACAGCTCGCTGGCGAGCAGCAGGGTAATCTGCGGATGTAAGCCCAGTACCGGCAGCAGCCGCCAGACGACGATACCCGACAAGATTATCAGAACGAAGCGTTCCGCCAGCCTGACAAGATCAGCCATTACCACACCCCGTTTGTTGCAGGTGCCTGATGGCCGAGGTTGGGTTAAGATTTCGCTAAGTCTGTTCGCGGATGGCCTCACGGTCGGCAAGCTTATTGAGAATTGTGTTGGTCGCAGTGGCCATGGCTGCTTCGCTCCGACAGTATGGCTTTGCCGATGGCACCACCACCTGCGACGCTGGCTGTTGCAAGTAGGGGCTGTTTCGGTTTCTTGTGGGTGACCGGCAGCAGCGGATGTGACAGGGGGCGAATATGGAGGAATCGGAAGCCGGAGGCAGCGAGAATGGCAGCGCTGTGTGGCGCTATGTCAAGGCTACCCGCGCGCATGTCGTTGTCGACGCGGCCGACTATTTTGACTTGATACATCAGGCGATGCTGCTGGCGCGCCAACGGATTTTCATGGTCGGTTGGGATTTCGATTCGCGCATTCGCCTTGCGCGTGGTCGGCGGTGGTGGAACCTGCCCCGCAAGGATCGGCCGCCGGCGCGGCTGGGCGCTTTTTTCATTTGGCTGGCCGAGCGCACCCCGGGCCTTCAGATCAGGTTGCTGAAATGGAATTTCGGCGCACTCAAGTTTTTGTTGCGCGGGACGATGATCCTCGATCTGATTCGCTGGCTGCGGCACCCGGCGATCGATTTCAAGTTCGATTCCGCGCATCCGCTGGGCTGTAGCCATCACCAGAAGATCGTTGTCATCGACGACTGCTTTGCTGTCTGCGGCGGCATCGACATGACTTCCGACCGCTGGGACACGTCAGATCATTTGCACGAGGACCGCCGGCGCCGCCGTCCCAACGGCAAGCCTTACGGCCCGTGGCACGATGTCACGATGATGATGGAAGGCGACGTGGCTATTGCCCTGAGCGAATTGGGCCGCAAGCGCTGGCAGCTGGCCGGCGGAGAGCGCATGCAGCCCTGCTGGCCACAGGATGAATCGCCCTGGCCGGATCAGCTGATTGCCGAATTCCGCAATGTCGAAATCGGCATTTCCCGCACGCGTGCCCGATACGGCGCAACCCGCGAAGTCCATGAAATCGAGAACCTGTTTCTCGAGCAGATCGCGCGCGCAAAGCGCTTCATCTATGCCGAGAGCCAGTATTTCGCCTCGCGCAGCATCGCCGAGGCAATCGCGGAGAAAATGTCCGGGCCCGAGCCACCGGAAATCATTGTCGTCAATCCGGTAACCGCGGAAGGCTGGCTGGAACAGACGGCGATGGACGGGGCGCGGGTCCGGCTGCTTCATGCCATCGGCGAGAAGGACACGGGCAACCGGTTCCGACTTTACACCCCGCTGACCTCCGGCGGATTGGCGATCTATGTTCATGCCAAGCTGATGATCGTCGACGATGAAATTCTGCGGGTGGGCTCCGCCAATATGAACAACCGGTCGATGGGGCTCGACAGCGAATGCGACGTCTTCATCGATGCAGCGCGGCCGGGCAATGGCCACGCCATCCCGGCTATCACCGGGCTGCGGCATAAGCTGCTCGCCGAGCATTGCGGGGTGCCGGTAGGGGAAATGGAGGCGCTGCTTGGCCAGCACAATTCAATGGCAACGGCAATCAGCGCGGCTCAGAGCCGGGGCAAGCGTCTGGAACCTTTTACCTTGCGCCCGCTTACGGATGCGGAGAAAACCGTCGCCGATAGCGCCCTGTTCGACCCCGAGCGGCCGGAAGAACTATTCGAGCCGATCGGGCGGCGGCAGGGCCTGTTTCGGCGGGGCGGCATTCTGCGGCGGCCGCGCTGAAAGGAGACGGGTGAATGAGCACGTTCGACGACGACGATAACGGTGCGGGCGATGAAGGTCCGATGGCCAAGCTGCCGGTTCCGGACGAGATACAGGCCGCGGTTCGCGCCCTGATCCGCTGGTCCGGGGACGATCCCGAACGTGAAGGGCTGCGCGACACGCCCAAGCGGGTGGCCCGCGCCTGGAAGGAATATTGCCAGGGCTATGCGCAAGATCCTGCCGCCCACCTCAGCCGGATATTTGAGGAAGTCGGCGGTTATGACGAGGTTGTGCTGCTGAAGGACATCCCGTTCCAGTCGCACTGCGAACACCACATGGCGCCGATCATCGGCAAGGCCTCGATCGCCTATTTGCCGAAGAATCACGTTGTTGGCATCTCCAAGCTGGCGCGGGTGCTGCATGGTTTTGCCCAGCGCCTGCAGATCCAGGAGCGGCTGACTGCCGAAGTCGCGCAGTGCATCTGGGACCATCTGCAGCCGCACGGCGTTGCGGTGGTGGTCGACGCCCAGCACGGCTGCATGACCGGACGCGGCGTGCGCACGCCCGGCGTCGGTATGATTACCAGCCGGATGATGGGCACATTCCTCACCGATGAACGCAGCCGCAAGGAAGTACTGAGCCTGATGGGTTATTGACGCGCTCTCGATAAAAATTCGACGTCGTGCCAGTGCTCTGGCGAATTGCATTATTTCGGTTGCGTTAGAGCGGTCTAACCACCCCGTGTCACCGGGATCAGCGCGCCGGTGATCGCCCTGGCCGCCGGCGAGGCCAGGAACAGGATCACATCCGCAACCGCCCCTGGCTTCACCCATTGCGAGGTATCGGCACCGGGCATGTCCGCCCGGTTGGCCGGCGTATCGATAATGCTCGGCAGGACCGCGTTGACGGTGACGCCGCTGCCCGCCAGTTCTTCGGCGAGCGCTTCGGTCAGGCGGTGAACGCCCGCTTTGGAGGCGGTATAGGCCCCCATGCCGGCTCCGGCCCGGACCGCCGCGCCCGCGCCGATGTTGACAATCCGGCCCTCGCCCGCCTTGGTCAGCAGAGGCAAGGCGAGCTTGGTTATGGTGACGGCGGTCATCAGGTTCATGGTCTGCATCCTGGTCCAGGTTTCGGTGCTGCCGCCCTCCAGCGTTTCCCAGGTGAAGCCGCCCGCGACATTGATCAGCACGTCAATGCCGCCATGCGCCGCCGTCACCCTGTCGATCGCGGCCTGCGTGGCGGCAGCATTGGTCAGGTCGATCCCGCCGATGTCGAGCGTATTCTCAAGGATAGTAGCCGGACTGGCAGCAAAATCGATCCGCGCGACCTTGTCGCCCTGTGCGGCAAAGGCTTTTGCAACCGCCTGCCCCAAAATGCCGAAGCCCCCCGTTACGATGATCGATCGCGCCATGTCCTGTGTCCTTTGTAAGTAATCCATATCGGACTGCGGGAGCTGCTGCCGTTTGCGCAAGGTTTTTGAAGTCGCATGCGGTCAAGTCAAGGGGGAGGGCGGCGCGGGTGTTCGGGGTGAACTGAGGCAAGGCGTTCGGACCAGCGCCGAAAGCAGCAGGCCCAATGGTGCCCGGGGGAGGAATTGAACCACCGACACCATGATTTTCAGTCATGTGCTCTACCAACTGAGCTACCCGGGCATCGCTGCTGCGGCGGTCGGCATTGAGCTGGGACCGGCAAGCGAATGGAGGTGCGCCTATGGCGAAGCGGCGCGGCCTTGGCAAGCCGGAATCACTCCTCCGGCGGCAGGTCGGGCTCGGCTGGCGGACCGCGCAGGGCATAGCCGTCGTCGAGCCATCTGAGGAGGTCGCGGTCGCGGCAGCGGGTCGAGCAGAACGGCGTGTGCTCGGCGCTGCGGGGCTTGCCGCAGATCGGGCATTTTCTGGCGGAGGCCGTCATAGCGGCACCGCCTGCGCGAAACCGGCGGGCAGGGCAAGGTCAGGATCGACCTGCCAGCGCAGCTCACGCCCGGTGCGGCGCGCGAGCTGCGTGTCCCATTCCGGGCGGATGGCGGCGCGCACCGCCGGATGCAGCCCGAGCAACAACGCCCCCGGCTCGGCCACCCGCTCGGCCTGGCGGAGCAACAGCCGCGCGGCGGCGCCCGGGCGATCCGACGCAATGCGGTGGATCAGCGATGGCCGCTCAAGCCGGGCGACCAGCTGGACGAAGCCAAAGCCGTTCATCGCCGTGCGCTCGTGCGGCCAACCGGAAAGGGCTGCGGCCAGCGCCAAGTCCACCGCCCGGCGGTCGGTTTTGTCCGCCAACGTCGGGAAATCCGCGCCGATCGAGCCCGCGAGATCGAACCGGCGGACCGCCGCCGCCAGCGCTGGAATGGCGGCCAGGGCGAGGAGGCGGGGGGGCAGGCTGCCGTCGATGTCGATCAGGGTCATCGCCGGGGTTGGGCTGATGGTCAGCGAGCCGCCGTTGAAGGCGACTTCGCCGGCGAAGGCTTCGCCCCATAGTTCCTCCCAGGCACCCGCCGGAAATTCGCGGACGAGGCGCACCGCATAACCGTCGGCACGCAGACGCTCGGCCAGGCTGGGGGCGGGGCGGGGCGGGGCTGTCGCGGGGCGGGCCTGCGCACGTTTGAGCCGGCCTTGCTCGGCCATCGCGGCGCGGATAATTTCCGCGCGCAGCGGTGCGCCTTCGCAGGCGCTGGCGGCAAGTCCGGAGACCAGCGCCTCTTCGCCACTGGCGAAGCGCAGCGTGCCGCGCGGCGATCCGGCACTGCGCGAGATCAGGACGGCATCCTCCACCTGACCAGCCGCCAGTCGGCCGGGCCATTCTATCCGGGCGGCGGCGACCGCCGCGCCCTCAAGCCAGATCGCGCGATCCTCGCCGATGCCTTCTTCGACCAGCCACTCAGCCAAGGACAAATCCCGCCGCTTTGAGCAGCGCCCGCGTCTCGAACAGCGGCAGTCCGACCACGCCCGAATGGCTCCCCGAAATCCAGGCGATCAGCCCCTCGGCGCTGCCCTGGATGGCATAGCCGCCAGCCTTGCCATGCCATTCGCCGCCAGCGAGATGAGCGTCGATCTCGGCAGCGGAGAGCGGCTTGAAGCGGACAATGGTCTCCGACAGCCGCTCGCGCAGGCTGCCATCGGGCGCTTTGAGCGCAACCGCGGAAAGTACCCGGTGGCGCCGACCGGACAGCAGCGTCAGGCATGCCCGCGCGGTGGCTTCGTCCTCGGCCTTGGGCAGGATCCGGCGGCCCAAGGCAACCACCGTGTCGCCAGCGAGCACATGCGCACCGTCGCCGGGCACCGCCAGCGCCTTCTCGCGGGCCATGCGCCGGGCGTAATCGCGCGGCAGTTCGGCCTTGGCCGGGGTCTCGTCGATTGCGGCAGCTGCAATTGAAGCCGGGATAATGCCGAGCCGCGCCAGCAACTCCTGACGGCGCGGGCTGGCCGAGGCGAGAATAAGCGTCCTTTTTTCTTCCGCCATGACCGTTGATCCGGACCCTTTCGCCGCGCGCAATAGCGGCGAGCTGGTCATATTGGAAGCCTTGGCCGGTGTCGCGCGCCGGGCCTCACGGTATCGCCGGCGTGACACATCGTTACCCGAGAAGCGTTGTTCCCGGCATCGTCAATGCCACATTGGCGGGCCGCGGACCGTTGGGCAGCAGAGGTGAATAGTCGCCAGCGCGTTTCCAATTATCGCGAGATGCGCCGTTTCCCGCCCGAAGCGATCCGCCGGGTGGAGGTGCTGCCCGAGGAAACCGCGCTGCGCTATGGTGGGGCGGGTGATCGGGGTGGAATTCCGCAAGATGTTCTAACCGCGCGATCGCGGCACTCCCCAAGTGCGTTGCAATCGCCTATCTGGCCCGGTATGGCCCGTAACAGCGTCCCGCCCGACCGCCAGTCTTCCGAGCGCTTCCATGAGGAGCGGGCGACCAATACCATGCTCGCCAGCCAGCCGGACATCGCCGCCGGGGTCGCCGCGATCCGCGAGACGCTGGCGACGCTCAAGCCCAGGCCGGGCGTTTACCGCATGCTCGATGGCAAGGGCGATGTGCTCTATGTCGGCAAGGCGCGGGCGCTCAGGAACCGGGTGGCGAACTACACCCAGGTCGACAAGATGCCCAATCGCCTGCGCCGGATGGTCAGCCAGACGCGCGGGATGACCATCGTCACGACCAATACCGAGGCTGAGGCGCTGCTGCTTGAGGCGCAGCTGATCAAACGCTACCGTCCGCCCTACAACGTCCTGCTGCGCGACGACAAAAGCTTCCCGTTCATCCTGCTGTGCGACGATCACGCCTTCCCGCGGATCATGAAGCATCGGGGGGCGCGCAAGCAGAAGGGCGAATATTTCGGGCCGTTCGCCAGCGCCGGCAGCGTCAACACCACGGTCAATGCGCTGCAGAAGCTGTTCCTGTTGAGAAGCTGCACCGACGGCTTCTTTTCCCGCCGCGACCGGCCCTGCCTGCTCTACCAGATCAAACGCTGCTCGGCGCCCTGCGTCGGCCGGATCGACCAGGCCGGCTATGCCGAGCTGGTCGGCGAGGCGAAGGATTTCCTGGGCGGCAAGAGTTCTGCGGTGCAGGCCAAGATCGCCGGGCAGATGGAGGAGGCGGCCGCCGCGCTTGATTTCGAGCGAGCGGCGATGCTGCGCGACCGTCTGCGCGCGGCGAGTTTCATCCAGGGCAGCCAGGCGATCAATGCCGAAGGGATCGGCAACGGCGACATTTTCGCCATGGCCTGCAAGGGCGGGCAGGTGGCGGTCCAGGCGTTTTTCATTCGCGGCGGCCAGAACTGGGGCCACCGCGCGTTTTTTCCGGCGCACACCGAGGGGTTGAGCGAAGAAGAGGTAATGACCAGCTTTCTCGCCCAGTTCTACGAGGAAGTGCCGCCCGCGCGGCTGATCCTGCTCGACCGTGAACTGCCCGAGGCGGCGCTGCTGGAAGAGGCTTTCCGGCCCGCCGCCGGGGGCCGGGTGGAGATCTCGGTGCCCCAGCGCGGCGACCGCCGGCGGATGATGGAGCAGGCGCAGCGCAATGCCGTCGAGGCGCTGGAGCGGCGGATGGCGGAAAGCGGAAGCAAGGCGAAGATTTTTCGCGAGGTTGCTGAATTCCTGGAATTGCCCGACGTGCCGCAGCGGATCGAGATTTACGATAACAGCCATATCTCGGGCACCAATGCGCTTGGTGCGATGGTGGTCGCCGGGCCGGAAGGGTTTCTCAAGGGCCAGTACCGCAAGTGGAACATCAAGCGCGCCGAGACCGCGCCGGGCGACGATTTCGCGATGATGCGCGAGGTGATGGCGCGGCGGTTCGCGCGGCTCTTAAATCCTCCACGGAACGGGGAGGTGGCATCGCAAAGCGATGACGGAGGGGGCCAACCTCGCCTCGAGAACAGCGCTTTCGGTGAGGTGGGACCTCTCCGTCGCTCCGCGCCACCTCCCCGTTCCGGGGAGGATTTTGAACGTGACGAAACCTGGCCCGATCTGGTGCTGATCGACGGCGGCAAGGGGCAGATGAGCGCGGTCAGGGACGTGGTTGATGAACTCGGTGTCGAGGACCTGCCGCTGATCGCGGTCTCCAAGGGGCCGGACCGCAACGCCGGGCGCGAGGTGTTTCACTTCCCCGATGGCCGGGAGAAGACCCTGCCGCTCAATTCGCCGGTGCTGTTCTACCTCCAGCGGCTGCGCGACGAGGCCCACCGCTTCGCCATCGGCGCCCACCGGGCCAAACGCAGCCGGGCGATAACCGCCAGCCCGCTCGACGAAATTGCCGGCATTGGCCCGGCCCGCAAGCGCGCGTTGCTGCTGCATTTCGGCACTGCGGGCAAAGTGCGGGCTGCGAGTCTCGAAGATTTGCGGCGCGCGCCCGGCGTGTCGGCGGCGGTGGCGCAGATGATTTATGACTACTACCATCCGGGCGGATGACCGGTCAGTGAGGGGCAATTCGGGATGAACGGCAGCGAGCGGCGCGGGTGGAGTTTCGAGGACGGCGGGTTCGCCGTGCTGGTGCTGGCGGTGACGCTGGCCTTCGCCTGGCTGATGATGCCCTATTTCGGCGCGATCCTGTGGGGCGTGGTCGCCGCGATCGTGTTCGGGCCGCTTTATCGGCGCATGGCAGTAAGCTTCGGCGGCCGCGAAGGCCTCGCCGCGGCGCTCACTCTGGTGCTGATTCTGGCGCTGGTGATCGTGCCCGCCGTCCTGCTGGGCGTAAGCCTGATCGAGGAAGCCGCCGGGCTTTACAACCAACTGCAATCCGGACGGATCGACATTGGCGAAATCGTCGGCAATGTGCGCAGTGCCCTGCCGCCGTGGATTTCGCGGCTGGCTGCTGATTACGGCTTGCTTGACGCCGCCCAACTGCGCGGGATGCTGCGATCCGGCCTGTCGAGCGGACTGGGCAGCGTCGCCTCGCAGGCGCTGACGGTTGGCCAGGGTGCGCTGAGCTTTCTCGCGGCGCTCGGCGTCATGCTTTACCTCACCTATTTCCTGCTGCGCGATGGCGACTTGCTCAGTGACCGGCTCAAATCCGCGATCCCGCTGCAGCCGGAACTGCGCGACCGCTTGCTCGACAAGTTCCTGCGGGTGGTGCGCGCCACGATCAAGGGGACGGTGCTGGTGGCGGTGTTGCAGGGGATTGTCGGCGGCATCATCTTCTGGGCGCTGGGCATCGAGGCGCCGCTGCTGTGGGGGCTGCTGATGGGCTTCTTTTCACTGGTCCCCGCCGTCGGCACCGGCATTATCTGGGTGCCGGTGGCGCTGTATCTGCTGGTCACCGGTTCGGTCTGGCAGGGGCTGGTGCTGGTGTTCTGCGGCTTTTTCGTGATCGGCCTGATCGACAATCTGCTGCGCCCGATCCTGGTCGGCAAGGACACCAAGTTGCCCGATTTCGTGGTGCTGATCGCCACCGTCGCGGGGCTGGAGCTGTTCGGGCTCAGCGGCTTCGTTATCGGCCCGATCATCGCCGCGCTTTTCATCGCGGTGTGGGATATCGTCACCGAACTGCGGGGGCGGTTTACATCGCCCGTTTGAACGCTGGCCAAGCAACTCGTTCAGCACCCATGCAGGGCGCCCGTGGGAAAGTGCCGCTTCCTTGGAATTGCCAGGGTGAGAGGAGCGTCAGATGAAAAGTTCCATTATCGCAATCGTTGCCGCTGCCGGCCTGGCTGCCATGGCGCCAACACCGGCATTCGCGCAAAGCGGTTTTTCGATCTCGATCGGAAGCGGATCCGGCTATGGCTACGGCTATCCGGGCTATGGGGGCAATTACCGTGGCAGGCACCGCGAAGTTCATGATGACCTTAACGACGAACATGGCGAGGTTCATGACGATCTGGACGATGTCCACGACCAAGCCCACGATCAAGGGCTGAACCGTTGGCAGCATCGTCGCGTCCATCGTTACGTTAAGCGCGAACACAAGGGCGCCCACCGCGATCTCAGGCGGGAACACTCCCAGGAGCATAACGGGAGCTGGGGCGGCGGCTATCAGAACAATGGCTACGGATATAATGGCGGATACGGTTATAATGGCGGCTACGGGTATTAGTGGGGTTTGAAAGATCTGGCCCGTCGGGTGGAATGCGAATTCCCCGGCGGGTCAGCTGCCTCGCAATTTCCGCAGCGCCCGCCACCCGTAGGCCTTGGCCAGATTGCGCGACGGCCAGCGCCGGGTGGCCCGCGGGCTTAGCCCGACCCGGCGCAGAGCCGCGTTGAACGCGCGGGCGTCAGCCTCCGCGTAGCTCCACTCCGAGCGCCAGGTGATCGACAGGCCCACCGTCGGCGTGGGCCCGTTGGTTACGACGTGGGGCGCCATTACCGGGACGAACAGCGCATCGCCTTCGCCGATCGCAAATTGGGTTCCGCCATGCTCGCATGCCTCGCGCCACGGCAGGTCGCGCGCGCCGCCGATATGGTAGGCCTCATGCGATTCGTCTGCTGCGAACGCGGTATCCGCCGCCGGGAACTGCGTCATTTCCTTCTCCCCCTCAAGCTGGAGCAGGACATTATGTTCCGGATCGAAATGGAACGAGCTGATTCCGCCAGGCGATGTGACGAAGATGAAGCCCTGGATGGTCAGCATTGGTCCGGTCGCCGCTTCGACCGCAGGGCGCAATTCATCGAGCAGGTTATGCAGCACTTCGGCGTAGGGCGGAGACTGCTCGATGTTACGGATTACCACCCAGCTACCCATTCGATCGATCGTGCGGATCGTTTCGGCAACCGATGCGCCACCAGCTGCGGGGATGCCAGATTGGCCCTTCGGCAAGTCGGCGCGCAGGTGCTCGACGGAGCTAGATGGCAGCGTCTCGACGAGCCGCGCCAGCGCGTCGCGCGAAAACAGCGGGTGTCCGCACAAACTGTGTCGAAACCTGTGCGGCGTCTCCGGGTAGCTTGCGGCGAACGCCGCGAGGCTGGCGGACGAAAATAGACTCATGCGGAAACTCCAGTGGGGTTGCGCCCAAGTTCGAGCCGGAGCAATGCCCCGAATGCGCACCGGCGGAGCCTGCCGCCGATGGCGATGGAGACGCGCCCCAGCGCGCGGCGTTCGCGCCAGATATGGCCGATCATCGGGTGGTCGGCGGCGGCGCAGCTGTCAGTCCAGGCGATGTCGGGGCGGGCGAGCAATTGCAGATTTTCGCATTGCAGCAGGACGCCGGGTGAAAACCGGGCGTAGTCCTCGTCATAGGCGGTCTTGTAGCTGAAGGCGCCCGGCGGGGTGATAAAATTAACCAGCATGGCGATGGCCCGCCCGTCCAGCGACAGGGTCAGCCGTTCGAGCCGGTCCTGCTCCACCGCCCCGCGCAGGCTCTCGCAGAACAATGCGGCGGTGCCGGTGTGCGAGGCCAAGGCGGACCCGGCTTTGCCCTTCCAGCCAGCCTGTTCGAGCGCGAGAAACCGCGCGGCCCATGCCTCCAGCCCATCGCCGGTCGAATCGCGGGCAAAGCCAACCTCACCGAGTTCGGCAAGCCGGGTGTGTTGCCGCCGCAGTTCCTTGCGCTTTTTGCCGGATAGGGAGGCGGCGAGATAGTCCTCGGGCGTCTGCCGGGAGGCCAGCATCGCCCGCTCCTCGCGGTGCACCAGCCCAGCGGCGCGGCTCTGTTCTGACAGGACAGTTCCCAGCGCCTGGTGCAAAGCGCCTTCCAGCGGCAAGCCCGAGAAGTGGAGAAACAGGCTGCCGCTCCCCTCGCGATCCGCCCAGCCCAGCATGGCGCGCCAGAACTCCCGCTCGTGGCCGGCAGCGACCAACGGGGCCGCGAGGAAGCAATTGGCGTGGGTCCAGCTGGCCAGATGGGCTATCGGCCTACCGTAATAGCGAGACTGACTCGCCACCGGCAGCAATGCCACCAGCTCGCCGTCCGCCTCGCACACCAGCATCCGCACGGTCCCGGCGGGATCGAGCGCGCGCAGGGCGGGCAGCAGGCACCAGCTTTCGTAGAACGGATTGGGCTCCGCCGCGCGCTGCCCCAGCGCATCCCAGGCGAGCCGAAAGCCCGGCGCGCTGCAATCGGCCCAGGCAGCCGTGCGGATCGTCAAAGCGGCTGCTTCGACCCGTCGCGGCGTCGCCGAGAGAAGCGGAAGTGCCGTGCTCGCCAAACTGTAAACTTTCGTTTCCAGCGCTGCATCGCGCCGCCAAACAACGTAACGCCCGACAATCAAGGAATTGCTATTGCTGCCCGTTGCCTGCAATATTTCCGGGACTGGATAGTCGGTCGTTCACAAAAGGTGGCAATGGATGGACAGCCGAGTTTTCGCCGCACTATTGTTGGCCATTACCACCGCGGCGCTCGGCCCGGTGGCATGCAAACGCATCGACGAGCCCGCGTCGGTGCCGCAAGGCACGCCGCTCGGGATCGATCCTGCGGCGATGGACAAATCGGTCAAGCCCGGCGACGATTTCTACGCCTATGCGAACGGGGGCTGGATGAAGGCGACGGAAATGCCGGCGGACCGAGCCAGCATCGGCGGCTTCTACATCGCCGACCAGCAGACCGAAGCGCGGCTGGCCGATCTGGTCGGCGATATCGTCAATTCTAATCCCGCGCCCGGCAGCGACGCCGCCCGGATCAAGGCGTTCCATGCCGCTTACATGAACCAGACGGCGATCGACGCTGCTGGCCTTGCGCCGGTCCAGCCCGACCTTGACCGCTTTGCCGCGATAGAGAATGTCGAGGGCCTGTCGCGGGTGCTCGGCGAGCAGCTGCGCGCCGATGTCGATCCGCTCAACGCCACCGATTTCACCACCGAGAACCTGTTCGGGGCCTTCGTCACCCAGGCGCTGGCCGGCGGTGGGGTCATGCCCTATCTGCTGCAGGGCGGGCTCGGCATGCCCGAGCGCGAATATTACCTGTCCGCCGACCCCAAGATGGCGGCGATCCGGACGAACTACCGCAGCTATATCGCCAGGTTGCTCGCCGATGCCGGCATTGCCGATGCCGAGGCCAGGGCGCAGCGGATATATGACCTGGAGATGAAAATCGCCCGGGCTCATGCCACCCGGGCCGAGAGCGAAGATTGGCAGCGCTCGGCGAGCGAGTGGGCGCGCGCCGATTTTGCCACCAAGGCGCCCGGGATCGACTGGGACGCGTTTTTCACCGGCGCTGGTCTGGCCCGGCAACCGAAGTTCGCGGCTTACCACGCGCAGTCGATTCCCAAGCTCTCGGCGCTGGTCACCAGCCAGCCGGTTCAGGCGTGGAAGGATTGGCTGGTGTTCCATCAGATCAACGCCAACACCGATGTCCTGCCGGCCAAACTCGATCAGGCCCGCTTTGGCTTTTATGGCACGGTGCTGCAGGGCACCAAGCAGATGCGCCCCCGCGACAAGCGTGTGTTCGCGGCGCTGAACGAGGCCATGGGCGACGCGGTGGGCAGACTCTACACCGCCAAATACTTCCCGGCATCGGCCAAGGCGCAGGTGCAGGCGATGTCCGATGCGATCAAGGCCGCCTTTGCCAGGCGCGTTCAGGCGATTTCATGGCTGGCGCCGGCGACCAGGCGGGAAGCGCTGGAAAAGGTCCGCACCATCGAAGTCGGAGTCGGCTATCCCGATAGCTGGAAGAGCTACGACAACCTCGCGGTCACCCCGAACAATGCCTATGCCAACAAGCAGACGGCGCAGAAGCTGCGTTATGCCCAGCAACTCGCCAAGATCGGCAAGCCGCTGGACCGGCGCGAATGGTGGATGAACGCGCAGCTGGTCAATGCGGTTAATCTGCCGGTGCAGAATGCGCTGAACTTCCCGGCGGCGATCCTGCAGCGCCCGTTCTTCGACGCCAAAGCCGACCCCGCGTTCAACTACGGCGCAATCGGCGCGGTGATCGGCCACGAGATCAGCCACAGCTTCGATAACAATGGCGCCGCTTTCGACGCCAGCGGCAAGATGCGCAATTGGTGGACCAATGCCGACAAGGCGCGGTTCGAAGCCGCAGGCAAGGCGCTTGCCGCGCAGTACGATGCCTATGAGCCGTTCCCCGGTCTTCGCGTCAATGGCAAGCTGACGCTGGGGGAAAACATCGCCGACGTTGCCGGCTTGGCCGCTGCTTTCGACGCCTACCGCGCGTCGCTCGGCGCCAAGGAGGCACCGGTAATCGGCGGCTTCACCGGCGACCAGCGCTTCTTCATCGCCTATGCCCAGAGCTGGGCCAGCAA
>JAYVWX010000117.1:0-3627 GCA_043785715.1 Novosphingobium sp.
AGCCGCTTGCGGGCACGGCGGCAGCGCAACAGGAGCAATCCCGTTACCGCAACACTTCCCATAAGGCCCGCTTTGTCGCAAGAGCCGGCAGGCGCGGACATTCAACGATCTGGGACAGAAACCGGCCTGTGAGCGAAGCTGAAATCATTTCTTACGAACCGGCGACCGGTATTGAATTATGGCGCGGCAGTATCGGCGATGTCGATGAGGCTGTCGCCCGCGCCCGCCGCGCCTGGCCAGCCTGGGCAGCTTTGCCCCTCTCGACCCGCATGGAACTGCTCCGCCGCTTCGCCAATGAAGTGCGTAAGGACAGCGAAACGTTTGCCGATACGATCGCCCGCGAGACCGGCAAGCCGCTGTGGGAAGCGCGCGGCGAAGTGGAATCGGTAATCGCCAAGGTCGAAGTTTCCATCAGGGCTTTTGCCGAGCGAACCCCGCAGCGCAAGTTCGACAATGCCATGCAGGGAACCATGGCGCTACGGCACAAGCCGCATGGCGTGCTGGCGGTGCTCGGTCCGTTCAACTTTCCCGCGCATCTGCCGAACGGCCATATCGTCCCGGCGCTGATCGCCGGCAACGCCATAGTATTCAAGCCTAGCGAAAAAGCGCCGGCGACCGGCCACTTGCTCGTCCAGTGTTATCACCGCGCTGGCATCCCCGCGTCGCTGGTGCAGCTGCTGATCGGCGGGGCGGCCGAGGGTCAGGCGCTGGTCGCGCATGACGGGATCGACGGCGTGCTGTTCACCGGCTCAGCCCACGCCGGCATCGCCATCAACCGCAAGCTCGCCAGCCGCCCGGACAAGATCGTCGCGCTCGAAATGGGCGGCAACAATCCGATCGTGCTATGGGATACGCCGAAGATTTCCGATGCCGCGCTCCTGGTCGTGCAGTCCGCCTTCATCACCGCCGGCCAACGCTGTACAGCGGCGCGGAGGCTGATCGTCAAAGCCTCGATGTACGATGCGATTGTCACCGAAGTTAAGAAATTGGCAGACCGGGTGATCGTCGGCGCACCCTTCGACGAGCCTGCTCCGTTCATGGGACCGGTGATCGACAATGCCGCCGCCGACGGACTGAGCGAGAGCTTCGTCTATCTGATCAGTCATGGCGGCAAGGCGATCAAGCACCTGGTCCGTTCGAGCGACGATCTGCCGTTCCTGTCGCCCGCGATCATCGATACCACCGCCATGGCGGAGCGGCCCGATGTCGAACTGTTCGGCCCGATCCTGCAAATCGTCCGCGTCGAGGATTTCGACGAGGCCATTGCCGAGGCCAACAACACCCGGTTCGGCTTGTCCGCCGCGCTGATCGGCGGCAGCCCGGAGCAGTACAGCCACTTCTGGGGGCAAATCCGCGCCGGCATCGTCAACTGGAACCAGCCGACCATCGGCGCATCCGCGTCGGCGCCATTTGGCGGCATCGGCCTGTCCGGCAACCACCGCCCGACCGCTTTTTACGCGCCGGACTACTGCTCTTATCCGGTGGCCTCCAATGAAATGGAGCAACCCCGGGCGGTACCGGGAACAGGTTTTCGCGCGCCAGCCAGCGGACCCGCACCGTCCAATCCGGAAAAATAGCCGGCGGGCGCCTTGCCAGATAGCCACGCTTGCAATCCGGCGTCGAAGGGGGTTGATTCCCGCCGAATAACGGCCACCTTCGCGCCATGCCCGCCACCCGCCTGTTCAGCCGCGCCGTCCTTCGCCTCTCGCCGCAGGACGATGCCGAAGACGTCACCGATTTCGTCCAGGGCCTCGTCACCAACGATGTGACCGGCGCCCTACCGGTCTGGGCCGCGCTGCTGACGCCGCAGGGCAAGGTGCTGTTCGACTTCCTCGTCTGGCCGGAAGATCGAAATTTGCTGATCGATTGCGAGGCGGAAGTCGCCGACGCATTGGCGAAGCGCCTGTCGCTTTACCGCCTGCGCCGCAAGATCGCCATCGCCCGCGACGATACGCTTGCGGTCCATTGGCGGGCGGAGAAGGGCAACGACCCGCGGCTTGCCGCCCTGGGCACGCGCTGGCTCGGCCCTGACGCGCCCGGTGAGGCTGGCGCCGATGACGCCTGGCGGGCCCACCGGCTGACCCTTGGGGTTACCGAAGGGCAGGCGGAACTCGGCAATGGCGAGCTGCTGTGGCTGGAATGTAACGCCGCCGAACTAAACGGCGTCAGCTTCACCAAGGGCTGCTACATCGGCCAGGAAAACACCGCCCGGATGAACTGGCGGCAGAAGGTCAACCGGCGGCTGGTGGTTGTCCCGCTCGACCGTTCCGACCCGGCGAAGCGACGCTGCGCCTATCCCGATCTCGGGCTGGCGGTGGACCATTTGCGGCTCGAATCCGTTGATCCAGCGCTCTTGCCAGAATGGCTGGAGCTTCCGCAGGCTTAGTGCCGTTCCCGAATCGAATAACCAAACCCAAGGCACAGGAAGGTGCGCCTGACGCTGAAAGCGAACCCAGCCCGGACCAAGAAACAAACACTTGTTCTTCACGGCTTATCGACCTAGGGGTTCGCCGTCAGAATCGAGGGAACTGGATCAGCGGCAAAATTCTCGGCAAAGCGGCATTTGTCACCGCCGCACGCGCCGGTGCCAACGCAACACTGGAAAACGGTGTTCGTCGGAGCGGATGATAGAGTGATCCTGACTGACGGCAACAACAAGGGCGAACTAGCGCCCGATATTTGAAATCGAACATACCTCAAGGGAGGAAACAGTATGAGAAAGATTGAAACCGGCGCGATGGCCACTCGCGCGCAGCTCAAGGTGATGCTTGCCACAGGAATTGCGCTTGGCGCATTCATAAGCGCACCCGCTCTCGCGCAATCATCCAAACCTGCCGCCGAAGAGACGACCTCTCCCGACATTATCGTTACCGCGCGGCGGACCGACGAAAAACTTCAGGACGTTCCCGTTTCCGTGGCCGCTTTTGGCGCCGAGCAGCTTGCCGAGCAGCGCATCCTATCGGAAGCGGATTTGCAGGTCGCCACACCGGGCTTGATCCTGCGCCAGACCGCCTCGAACAACCAGATCAACTTCTCGCTTCGCGGCCAGGCGGTCGATGCTTTTTCCGGCACCGCGCCCGCTGTGGTCGTCTATATGAACGAAGTTCAGGTTGCCGGTGCTGGCACCCAGTCGTTTTTCGACATGGCGTCGATTCAGGTGCTCAAAGGTCCGCAAGGCACCTTGTTCGGCCGCAACGCGACCGGCGGTGCGATCCTGTATCAGGTCGTCAAACCGACGCATGAGTTCGGCGGCTATTTGACCGCGGGCTATGGCAATTACAACAATATCGAAATCAACGGCGCGCTCAACTTGCCGATCGCCGCAGGCGCCGCTGTGCGTCTGGGTGCATCCTATCGCAAGCGCGACGGCTATCAGCACAACCTCGCGCTTGGCGGCCTGGAATCCAACCAGATCGACTATCAGGCCTATCGCGGCAGTCTGCTGCTCGATCCGGTCGATGGCTTTGAAAACGTCACCACCTTTCAATACAACACCGACGATGGCCGCGGCAGCGGCTTGAAGCTCAGCAGCGTCAACAAGCAGAATGAATTTGGACCCGATGGCACGCCGCTGCCAGCGGTAACGGACCTGCTTTATAATTTAGGCCTTAATGGCACGCCCAACGC
>JAYVWX010000118.1:0-9450 GCA_043785715.1 Novosphingobium sp.
CAAGCTCAGAAAATGGATGCGGTTGGCCAATTGACTGGCGGTGTTGCGCATGATTTCAATAATCTGCTGACGGTGATCCGCTCCGCGATCGATCTGCTCAAACGTCCCGACGTGTCGGAGAGCCGCCGTCAGCGGTACATGGCCGCAATTTCTGACACCACCGATCGGGCCGTTAAGCTCACCGGTCAACTGCTGGCTTTTTCGCGTCGGCAAGCGCTCAACCCCGAAGTGTTCGATGTCAATCATAGCGTTTCCAGTATCTGCGATATAATCCAGACGCTGTGTGGCTCGCGAATTAGCATCGTAACCGAATTCCCCGACGATAAGTGCTGCATCAACGCGGACCGGAGCCAGTTCGACACTGCATTGGTCAACCTTGCCGTAAACGGCCGCGATGCCATGGACGGAGAGGGCACGCTCACGATCCGCGTGGAAATAAGGACGGCTCTGCCCGGTAATGGCCATTCGCAGATCGACGGAAATTATGTCGCTGTGTCGATCACCGATAGCGGCTGCGGCATCGAAGCTAACACGCTGACCCACATCTTTGAGCCTTTTTTCACAACCAAAGGGGTAGGAAAAGGCACCGGGCTAGGACTTAGCCAAGTATTCGGATTTGCCAAACAATCAGGAGGCGAAATCAGCGTCGATAGCGACTTTGGCGAAGGAGCAACCTTCACGCTTTGCTTTCCCAGTGTCGAGTTTGAGCCAGCCGTTGCCCAGACGGTCAAACCGACTGAACTGATCGCGGGTCATGATATTTGCGTCCTCCTGGTCGAGGACAATGCCGAGGTCGGAAGCTTTGCGGCCGCCACTTTGACGGAGTTGGGTTGCCGAACGGTATGGGCAACAGACGCCAGGAAGGCGCTTGCCGAGCTGGCTGCCGGAGCCGATCGTTTCGACGTGGTTTTTTCCGATGTTATCATGCCGGGTATGGACGGTATCGACCTCGCCAAGGAAATTCGCCGGCTGCACCCCGAGCTGCCGGTGGTCCTGACCAGCGGCTACAGCAATGTCCTTGCGCAGGACGGTAGCTTCGGGTTCGAACTGGTTCACAAGCCCTATTCGATTGAACAATTGTCGCAAGTATTTGCAAAGGTTTGCAAGGTTCGGACAAGCGAGGTACATTCAGACGCCACCGCCTAGCGCAGTGCGCGGGCCCAGCTCGATGGCGGTTCGCCGCGCAAATCGGTGAAACGGGCGCACGCCGATATGGCTCCGTGAACAAAACGCAGCGAAGCGCGTTTTGCTTTTCGCCCGGCACGGAGAAACCGGCATGACCCGCATGATCTTCGTCAACCTGCCGGCTAAGAATGGCTACCTATAGCTTCTTCACCAACCCGATGTCGCGCGGCCAGATCGCGCGATGGGCTTTGCACGAGGCGGGCGCGGACTACGAGCAGGTGCTGGTGGACTTCAAGGCCAAGTCCCCCGCGCTGCTTGCCGCCAATCCGATGGGCAAGGTGCCGGCGATCGTCCATCACGTCGATGAGGGCGACCGCGTGGTTACCGAGGCGGCGGCGATCTGCGCCTATCTCGCCGAGATGCACCCCGAGGCCGGGCTGCTGCCGAACGATGGCCAGATGGCCGATTACTACCGCTGGATGTTCTTCGCTGCCGGCCCCCTGGAAGCAGCGGTGACAGCTCGGTCGCTTGGTTTCGTACCGCCGCCGGATAAGGAGGGTTTTGTCGGCTGGGGCAGTTTCGCACGCGCGATCGCCGCGATCGAACAGCATCTCGCCGGGCGGAACTTTGTCTGCGGCGACCAGTTTACCATGGCGGATGTCTATGTCGGCAGCCAGATCGATTGGGGCTTGACCTTCGGCTCGATTCCGCCGCGCGAAGCCTTCGTCGCCTATGCCGAGCGGCTACAGGCCCGCGCCGCCTACAAAGCGGCCAAGGCGGTGGACAACGCTCTCATCGAGGAGATGCGCAAATGAACTGGAAGAACACCATTTGCCTGTGGTTCGAGGGCGCGGCCGAAGAGGCGGCGAATTTCTATGCGGCGACCTTTCCCGACACCCACGTCACCGCGGTCCACCGGGCTCCGTCGGATTACCCAGACGGCCAGGCGGGCGATGTCCTGACGGTCGAATTCAACGTCTGCGGCATCCCCTGTATCGGCCTGAACGGCGGTCCGAGGTTCAAGCACAGCGAGGCGTTTTCATTCCAGATCGCCACCGAGGATCAGGACGAGACCGACCGCTACTGGAATGCCATTGTTGGTAACGACGGGCAGGAAAGCCAGTGCGGCTGGTGCAAGGACAAGTGGGGCATATCCTGGCAGATCACGCCACGCATTCTGTCCCAGTCGGTGACGGATTCCGATCCGGCGACGGCCAAGCGCGTGTTCGAGGCGATGATGACAATGGGCAAGATCGACGTTGCGGCAATCGAGGCGGCGCGTAGGGGCTGAGGCAAATCGAATGGAGTGCCGTGCCATGACCGCGCAGCTCAACCACACCATCGTCTGGTGCAGCGACAAGGCCCGGTCGTCCGCATTTATCGGCGACGTGCTGGGTCTGCCACCGGCGCAACCCTTTTCGGACTTCCTCGTGGTCGAGCTCGGCAACGGGGTGTCGATGGATTACATGGAGAAGCAGGGCCCGATAGCGCCCCAGCACTATGCCTTCCTCGTCAGCGATGCCGAATTCGATGCCGGCTTCGCGCGGATCGGCGAACTTGGTCTGACCTGGTGGGCCGACCCGGCCCGCAGCAAGCCAGGCGAGATCAACCACCACTGGGGCGGTCGCGGGGTTTATTTCGAGGATCCCGACGGCCATCTGCTCGAACTGATCACCAAACCCTATGGATCGGTGGACGATTTATGACCGAGAACCCGCGCGAACTGTCTGTCACCCGCTTCATCGCCGCCGCCCCGGCGAAGGTCTGGCGAATCATGACCGACCGCCAGGAGGAATGGTGGTGCCCGGTGCCGTGGCATGCGAAAATCGAGCGGCAGGACCGCCGCCCCGGCGGCGTCTGCAACATGACTTTTCACGGGCCGGACGGCGAGGAAGAGCCGCAGAACGGCACCTATCTCGCCTGGGACGAAGGCCGCCGCTTCGTCACCACCGATGCCGTCACCCTCACCAGCGGGGGCGGCTTCATGCCCGCCGGTCCGTTTATGATCGGCAGCTGGGAAATCGCGCCCGAAGGAGACGGCACCCGCTATATTGCCCGCGCGCGTCATTGGACCGACGAGGCGATGAAGCAGCACGAGGATATGGGCTTTGTGGATGGCTGGGGTGCCTGTGCTGACCAGCTCAAGCTGCTCTGCGAGGCGGATTGAGCCGGGTCACGCGAAAGCCGCAGCTTTGCGCAGCAGCTGATAGGCCTCGACCACGCCCTGCAGCCGCGCCTCGAAGCTACGGTCGCCGCCGTTGCGGTCCGGGTGGTAGCGCCGCACCAGTTCGGAATAACGCTGGCGCAGATCGCTGCGGCCGGCGTCGAGCGGGAGGCCCAGCACCTCGAGCGCGCGGCGCTCATGGGATGTCACAACTGTCCCATCGCTGCGCGCCGCCGGCATTCGTTTGCGCGCCCGCGCGCCGATTGCATCCAGTGGGTCGGCGTAATCGGCCCAGCGCGGGGCGGCGTCGATGCCGGCGGTCGGATTGAAGGCGCGGGTCTCGCGCTCCCAGCCAGCCAGCGGCGATCGCGCCTGGAGGATCTCGTCGGGCGTCATGCCGGCAAAATAATCGTAACCGGCGTTGAACGGGCGGATGTGGTCGAGGCAAAACCAGCGGTAATCGCCGGGACCGTCAAATCCCGGCGCGCGACCTCCGGGCGCGCGAAATTCGCCCGCCTCGCCGCAGCCCGGCCAGCCGCACTGCCTGTCGCTCGCCTCGTGGCGGCCGTGGAACCGGTCTTGCCTCACCCTCTTTCACATGGGGAAGGATGCGCTAGAAGAAAAGATATGACCGGACCACTTGCCCAGGAAATCGCCCAGCTGCTCACCGCCGCCTTCGCCCCCACCCGGCTGGAGGTGATCAACGACACCGCCACTCACCACGGCCATGCCGGGGACGACGGCAGCGGCGAATCCCATTTCACCATCGTCATCGAAAGCGCGGCTTTTACCGGCGTCTCCCGGCTCGAACGCCAGCGCATGGTCAACCGGGCGCTCGGCGACATTCCTGGCCAGCGGGTCCATGCCTTGGCCATCAGGGCGTCGGCGCCTGGCGAGTGAGCGCGGACATCGAGGGCACAGATCAGACGATCCTGCGCGAGCGGGACGGGACGCCGGCGCAGGTCACCTACCTGGAGCTGTTTTTCGATCTGGTGTTCGTTTTCGCGATCACCCAGCTGTCTCATTTTCTGCACGATCACCAGGGATGGATGGGCGCGGCGCAGGGGGCGGTGCTGTTCTTTACCGTCTGGTGGGCGTGGATGTCGACCACCTGGACGGCCAATCGCGCTGATCCCAACCGCCTGAATGTGCGCTTTCTGCTGATTTTCCTCATGCTGCTCAGCCTTGGCATGGCGATTGGCCTGTCGGAAGCCTTCGGCCAGTTTCCGGTGCTGTTTGCCGGATGCTATATCGCCTTGCAAATAAGCCGCAGTTTCGTCACGGCCTTGCTGTTCCGCAGCGAACATCCACGGCTGGCCCGTGATATGGTTCACATCGGCCTGTGGTATTGCCTGTCCGCGCCGCTGTGGATCTACGGCATTTTCACCGACCCAGCCACCCGGCTGGTGCTCTGGGTACTCGCCATCGCGATCGACGGAATCGCGCCGATCTTGCGTTTCCCAGTGCCAGGGATGGGCCCGACCCAGGTTTCGGAGAGCGATGTGGAGGGCAACCATCTCGCCGAGCGCAGCGCCCTGTTTATCATCATTGCGCTGGGCGAAGGTATAGTCGTGATCGGCTCGCAATTGATCAAGGTCGGCATCGAAATCGGCACGCTGATTGGCTTCGTTGCTGCTTTCGCAAGTTCGGTGATGATGTGGTGGATCTATTTCGATGTCGGGGCCGAACGCGGCGCGGCGCATATCCAGCAGCACGACCATCCGGGGAAAGTCGCGCTGGATGCCTATACCTATCTGCACATGCCGATTGTCGCGGGCATCGTCGTCTATGCGCTGGCCGATTCGCTGGTGCTTGAGAACTGGGACAAAAGCGCCGGGCGCGCGCTGGTGCTGGCGCAATGCATCGGCGGCATGCTGTTCCTCGCCGGAGTAGGTATTTTCAAGCGCTACTCAAGCCGCAAGCGCAGCCTGTTCCCAACCTCGCACCGCGTGGGCCTGGGCCTGTTCGGCGCGCTGGCGATGGCCAGCTGGCTGCTGCCTATACCGACGCTGCTGTTCGCCGCGGCCGGGGTGGCAATCCTGGTGCTGGTGGCGAGCTGGGAATGGGGTGCATACCATGGCCGGCGGGTAACGCGCTGGCGGTTTTGACAATTTGGGTGGGCGCAGCGATCGCCCTGCGCATCCGCCATCGCATGTTGCCCTTTCGCCGCTTGCCGCCTAAACGCCGCCGCCATGCTCAAGCCGCTGACCTTCGCCGTGCCCAAGGGCCGCATCCTCGACGAGGCGCTGCCGCTGATGGCGCGGGCCGGGGTGGTGCCCGATGCGGAGTTCCACGACAAGAAGTCGCGCGCGCTTTCCTTCGACTGCGTGGGCTCGGACATGGCGGTCATCCGGGTGCGCGCCTTCGATGTCGCGACTTTTGTAGCGCATGGCGCGGCGCAGGTTGGCATCGTCGGCTCCGATGTGGTCGAGGAATTCGCCTATTCCGACCTTTACGCGCCGGTCGATCTCGACATCGGCCATTGCCGGCTGTCGGTGGCGGAACCGGCGGGACAACGCAGCGACAGCGGCGTCAGCCATCTGCGCGTCGCCAGCAAATACCCCAACCTCACCCGCCGCCATTTCGAGCGGCAGGGGATTCAGGCTGAGGTGGTCAAGTTGAACGGCGCGATGGAACTGGCGCCCGGACTTGGCCTCGCCAGCCGGATCGTCGACCTGGTCTCCACGGGCCGCACGCTCAAGGACAATGGCCTAGTTGAAACCAGCGTCATCCTGCGGATTTCCGCCCGGCTGATCGTCAATCGCGCCGCGCTCAAGACCGACGAGCGCGTCGGCGCGCTGATCGAAGCCTTCCGCGCCGCGGTGGCGCAGCGCGAAGCCGCCTGATGCTACGCCTCAAGTCCAGCGATCCGGGCTTCGCCCAGGCGTTCGACCGTCTCGTGCGCGACCGGCGCGAAAGCGACGAAGATGTCGCCCGCGACGTCGCGCTGATCCTCGCCGATGTCCGCAACCGCGGCGACGAGGCGGTGGCTGAACTGACCCAGCGCTTCGACGGGCATTCGCTGACCGATGAGGCCAACTGGCGAATTGGCCCCGACGCCTGCGCCGAGGCGTTCCACCAGCTCCGGCCTGAACTGCGCGCCGCGCTGGAATTCGCTGCCGCGCGCATTCGCGCCTTCCATGAGGCCCAGCGGCCCACTGACAGCGACACGGTCGATGCGACCGGGGTTCGCCTGGGCTCGCGCTGGCGCGCGGTGGACGCGGCGGGCATATACATCCCCGGCGGCCGCGCAGCCTATCCCTCGTCGCTGCTGATGAACGCTATCCCCGCGCGCGTCGCGGGGGTCGAGCGGCTGGTCGCGGTCAGCCCGACGCCCAAGGGCATAATCAACCCGCTGGTGCTGGCCGCCGCGCATCTTGCCGGGATCGACGAGTTCTGGCGGATCGGCGGCGCGCAGGCGATTGCCGCATTGGCCTATGGCACGAGCCGCATCCCGCCGGTCGATGTCGTCACCGGGCCGGGCAATGCCTGGGTCGCCGAGGCCAAGCGCCAGCTTTACGGCGTCGTCGGCATCGACATGGTCGCCGGGCCGAGCGAAATCCTGGTGATCGCCGACGGAAAGAACGATCCCGACTGGACCGCCGCCGATCTGCTCAGCCAGGCCGAACACGATCCGGTCGCGCAATCGATTCTGATCACCGACGATCCCCGCTTCGCCGACACGGTGGCCGACCGCATCGGCGTCGAACTCGCCATGCTCCCCACCGCGCGGGTCGCGGCGGAGAGCTGGAACACGCACGGCGTGATCATCGAGGTGGTTAGCCTCGATGAAGCTCCCGCCCTCGCCAATGCGCTGGCGGCCGAGCATGTCCAGCTGGCGGTGGACAATCCGGAAGCCCTGTTCGCCGCCATCCGCCATGCCGGCTCGGTGTTTCTTGGCCGGATGACGCCGGAAGCGGTCGGCGATTATGTCGCCGGGCCGAACCACGTGCTGCCGACCGGTCGCCGGGCGCGGTTTTCGTCCGGGCTGTCGGTGCTCGATTTCATGAAGCGCACCAGCTTCATCCAGCTCGACGAAGCGGCGCTGCGTGCCCTCGGCCCGGCCGCCATCGCCCTGGCCGATGCCGAGGGGCTGCCGGCGCACGCCCGCTCGATAGAAGTCAGGCTCGGGATATGAAGGCTGCCACCGGCAAGCGGCAGGCTCGCGCCGCCGCCCGCCTTGCCGCGGTGCAGGCGCTGTACCAGCATGAGATGGAAGCGATGCCGACCGCGCGCCTGCTCGACGAATTCCACCAGCACCGCCTTGGCGCCGAGATCGACGACGACCAGTACGCCGAAGCCGAGACCGCCTTTTTCGACGATCTCGTGAAAGGCGCGCTCGCCCGGCGCGACGAAATCGACGGACTGCTCGCCGGAAAACTGGCCGAGGGGTGGAAGCTTGAACGGCTCGACCGGACCATGCTCCAGATCCTGCGCGCCGGCACTTACGAACTCCTCGCCCGCGCCGATGTGCCGACCGGCACCGCGATCAGCGAATATGTCGATGTCGCCCACGCTTTCTTCGACGCGCGCGAGGCGAAATTCGTCAACGGTGTGCTGGATGCGGTAGCGAAGGCGGTGCGGTGAGCCGCTACCTTCCCCCTCAATGGGGGAAGGATACGAAGGCTTGGCAACGTGTTGCTTAGCCAAAGTTGGATGGGGGTGCGCTCTCGGCTATGCGCGACAATTGTGAAAAACCACCCGCCACCGGAGTCTATCCTCCACGCCCGCAAACTACGCCGCGACGCTACAGATGCAGAGCGCCGAATGTGGCGCTTGCTGCGTGAGTGTTTCCCTGAAGCACGCTTTCGTCGTCAGGTTCCAATCCGGCATTATATTGCCGATTTCGCCAGTCACAAATGCAAAGTCGTGATTGAAGTCGATGGCGGGCAGCATTCAGACGAGACAGACAGGTACCGTACTTCAACTATCGAAGCGGAAGGATATCTCGTGATCCGCTTCTGGAATAACGATGTGCTGGAAAACGGCGAGGGTTGCGTGGTTCGGTTGGCGCAGCTTTTGCGGGCCAGAACACCCCCATCCAGCTGCGACTAGCGAGCAAGCTCGCAAGTCTCCGCATCCTTCCCCCATCAAGGGGGAAGAGAGATGACACGCCCCTCTTCCCCCTTGATGGGGGAAGGATACGAAGGCTTACCGGCTTTGCCGGTTAGCCGGAGTTGGATGGGGGTGCGCTCTCGGCTACACCCAGTCCAATGAAGATGCACCCCGCCACATGACCGCCGAACTCGCCTTCATCGAAAGCTTGCGCAAACTGGCGCAGCATCCCGCCGCGCGCGGGCTAGATGACGATTGCGCGGTGCTCGAAATTGGCGGCGAAGCGCTGGTTCTCACCCATGACACCATGGTCGAGGGGGTGCATTTCCTCGCCGGGCAGGATCCGGCCGACATCGCCTGGAAACTGGTCGCGGTTAACATGTCAGACCTCGCCGCCAAGGGCGCCGAGCCGTTGGGCGCGCTGCTCGGCTATATGCTGGGCGCGGACGATGCCCGGTTTCTGTCCGGACTGGAGGAGGCGCTGGCATTTTACGACGCGCCGCTGCTGGGCGGTGATACGGTGTCGGGCACGGGACCACAGGTACTGGGGCTGACCGCAATCGGGCGGGCTACGCACCGGCCAGTTCCCGCGCGCGCCGGAGCGCGTCCGGGCGACGGCTTGTGGATCACCGGGGCGGTCGGCGCGGCGATGCTCGGGCTGGAGGCGTTACAAGCCGGCACCGGCGACAGCCTCGCCTACCGCCGCCCGCAAGCGCTGCTCGCCGCGGGCCAGGCGCTCGCCCCGCAGGTCACCGCGATGATGGATGTGTCGGACGGCCTGCTGCTCGATGCCGCGCGCATGGCCCGGGCGAGCGGGGTGACCCTGGCTGTCGATAGTATCGCTGTGCCAATCGCAACCCCCGAAGCGCGCCGCGCCGAAGCGCTGCGGTGGGGCGAAGATTACCAGCTGCTATTCACCGCTCCGCCGGACTTCCGGCCAGACGTGACCGCTTTTCGGATTGGCGAAGCTGTTGCGCAGCGATCGCAACCGCTGGTACTGGATGGAGAGCTACTCAGTGAAGCCGACGGGCTCGGCTACGAACATCGCTAAAGTAGCGAAACATCCACCCCACGCGCCTTCAAAATCGGCTTGAGCGCGAAATAAG
>JAYVWX010000119.1:0-8074 GCA_043785715.1 Novosphingobium sp.
TCGAAGGCCCACAGTTCTCGACCCGCGCCGAATCGCGGCTCTATCAGCAATGGGGCGGGCAGGTGATCGGCATGACCGCGATGCCCGAAGCGCGGCTCGCCCGTGAGGCGGAGTTGCCCTATGCGGTGCTCGGCATGGTCACCGACTGGGACTGCTGGCGCGAGACGGAAGCGGGCGTTGAGGCGGCGCAGGTTTTCGCATTAATGCGGGCCAACGCCGAAACCGCGCGGGCAACGGTGCGAGAATTTGCCCGGGCGCTGCCCGCCCTGCGCACGCCCAGTCCGATCGATCTGGCACTGGACCACGCCATCGCTACATCGCCTGAAATGCGCGATCCCCGGCTGGCGCTAATGCTCGACGCCGTAGCAGGACGCGTTCTGGGTTGACCCCGCCCGCGGCGCTTGCAAGGTTCCTGCGCTGGTTATGTAGGGGGCTTATTGACGAAGTTGTCGCTGATCTGACAGGCCGCCGGGCCGAGGATAACCACGAACAGCACCGGCAAAATAAACAGGATCAGCGGGACAGTCATGATCGCTGGCAAGCGTGCGGCCTTTTCCTCGGCACGCATCATGCGGTCGTTGCGGAATTCAGCCGACAGCACGCGGAGGGCCGAGGCCAGCGGGGTGCCATAGCGTTCAGTCTGGATCATGGTGGTGACCACGCCCCGCACAGAATCCAGATTGACGCGATAGGCGAAATTCTCGAAAGCGTGCCGCCGTTCGGTAAGGAACGAAAGTTCAATCGAGGTCAGCGCGAATTCATCGCCGAGTTCGGGATAGGCGCGGCCGAGCTCTTTGGCGACGCGGTTGAACGCGGCGTCGATTGTCAGACCGGCTTCGGCGCAGATCACCAGCAGGTCGAGCGCATCAGGCAGGCCCTTGCGAATGGCCGTGGTGCGCTTGCCGATAAGATTGCCGATGTAGATTTCAGGACCCTTGTAACCGATGCCGAGAGCGGCGGCGAAGGCGACGAATTTTTTGATGCTGGACAGGTCCGGGTAGATTCTGAAAACATAGAGGACGAGGGCAGCGCTACCACCGAACACAATGGGAAGCACCAGCCGGGCGAACAGGACGACGAAGGCCAGTTCTTTTTTGCGGATTCCGGCTTGTGCCAGCTTCTGCTGGACCGCCTTCAGCTGGCTGTCCTGCAGGACTTTCAGCGATGACAGCGTGTCGCGCAAGCGGTCGGTGGTCTCGCTTTTGCGAATCACGCTGGCGCGCTTCTTGGCGGTGCCAGTAACAATGCCGGCTTTCAATTGTTCGCGGCGGTCGTTCAGCGACTTCACGCGCTTGGCCATCGGGTCGCGGACTGTAACTGCCGCGTAAATCACCATCATTACCGCAATTGCGGCGACGGCGACCAGTATCGTGCCAATCATGATGACGTCGAAGCCGAGGAGCATTGGTCCCGCCGGGGTATGTAACATGGCTGCCGCTTTCCCTCGCTCAGATTTCGAAACTGATCATCTTGGACATGATAAACGCGCCGATCGACATCCAGATCAACCCGCCCGTGCCGGCAACGATAAGACGCGGGTCGATAAAAAAGCCGCCCATATAGCCTGGATTGATTGAATAAATCATGCCGAAGACGCCGAATGGAAGCACACCGATAATGTAGGCGGATGCTTTTGATTCCGAACTCATCGCCTTGATCTTGAGTTTCATCTGGGCGCGTTTGCGCAAGACGTCGGCAAGGTTGGACAGCGTCTCTGCAAGGTTGCCGCCGGTCTCGCGCTGAATAGCGAGCGTAATGCAAAAGAACTGGAACTCGGGCGTGCCGAGCCGGTCGGCCGTATCCTGGAGTGCTTCTTCCATCGTGCGCCCGATGCGGATGCGTTCGGTTACCAGCTTGAACTCCTCGCCAACCGGCCCGGGTATTTCCTGGGCGACGATCGTGAGCGTTTCAGAGACCGGCAGGCCGGACCTGAGTCCGCGGACCAGCAGTTCGATCGCTTCGGGAAACCGCGTGGTGAACTGACTGATACGCTTTTTGATATAATAGTTGACCACCATATGCGGCAGTCCGGCGCCGATAATCAGGCCGGCCCCAAGCGATAGCGGAAATGCCCGCGTTTTTATGTACAGCAGGACGGTAAACACCAGCGCCAGTCCCGCGCTGGCATAGTTGTATTGGGAGATCGTCCATTTCTTGCCGCTCCGCCGTAGCCGCAGCCTCAGCGCGTCGGCCCTCGAGCCGCTGCCGGCTATCTGGTGGACCTTGGGTTTGCGGGAGGCAACGGCTTTGCGCAATTGTGCCTCGACCTTATCGACCGTGCTGTCGGAATGGCGGAAGCGCACCGCTTGAAGCCGGCGCAGACTTTCCGTGTTGGCCGATGGCCCGGCGAAGGCCACCCAGCCGAGCACCATCAAAACCATCATGCCGACAGGAATGATCAGGTATGGCAGTATGCTCATGAGCGGTCTCAGCCTCCCTCAACAAACGTGGCGTGCGCCGGTCCGGCCGGATGCACTGGACAAAAAGGTCAAGCGGCTACGGCCGGCGCCTTGGCTTTTGATTTCGCTTTCATGGGGATCATCGCCTTGAGATCGAGCTTGCCAAGGAGCGACTTCTTGACTGGCGCGGCGCCTGATCCCTCTTCGACAGCTGTGGCGCCAATTACAGATTTAGCGAGTTCCCGGATCGCCGCTCCCGCCTTGCTTGAGCGGTTGGCTTCGACGAACGACTGGCCAAGCTTGGCCGCGTTGGTTGCCGCCTTGATGTCAAACGGCACCTGGAAGTTGATCTTCCGCTCGATTGACGCCTCGAAATCGGATCTGCTGATTTCCGCGATGCCCGGTTGCACCTTGTTGGCCACCACCAGCACCTGGGCATGGCCGGCGTTGCTTCTCATCCACGACAAAAGCCGGATCGCGTCGCGCGCCGAAGCGAGGGTCAACTCCGTGGCAAGCACGATAACGTTCACGTCCGACAGCAGATGCGGGAAGTTGATCAACATGTTGCGCGGTAGATCGATCACCGTCATTTCAAATGCCTGACGAAATTCTTCCTCAAGCTGGACGAAGGCCGCGCCGTCGGTCATCAATGGTGAATTGATCGGCGCTTCGGCTGAGAGAATCGCGAGATTTTCGTTCGCGCGGATCATCGCACGTTCGATAAACAGCCCATCGATGCGGCTCGGATTTTCAATCGCGTCGGTCAGGCCGCGCCCCGGCTCAAGGTCGAGCGACAGTGCGCCGGTGCCGAAGTGAATATCGAGATCGAGCAGCGCCGTTGGCAGCTGGTGTTCGGTGCTGAACAGCCAGGCGAGCGAAGTGACCAGTGTCGAAGCCCCGACCCCGCCGCGCGTGCCTACCACTGCGGTCGAAACATGCGGCTTCGAGCCAGCGCCGTCCTGGTGCTTGGGCGCCGCAAAGATCGCCTGGGCATTGACCAGCGCATCGCGGATCTGGCCGGGCGACAGCGGCTTGAGCAGATAGTCGTGAATACCGCTGGCCAGCAAATCGCGATAGAGCCGGACATCGTTGACCTGACCGATGGCGATCACCACAGTCCCGGGCTCGCAAACTTCGGCAAGGGCGTTGATGTCGTTGAGCGGATCGCCGCTTTCGGACAGATCGACCATCAGGATGTTCGGGCTGGCGCTGATCGAAAGCGACTGGACTGCATTGCGCAAGCCGCCCTTGTTGCATTTCTCCGACTGCCAGCCCAGCTCGATGACCACGGGCCGCAAAACATCGAGCGAGGTTTCGTCGCAAATGAACGAGGCGAAGGCATCGCGGTTGCCTTGTGAACCGGCTTTCCAGGGTGCGTTCATGGCCTTACTTTCCGCTGCTGTTCGTGGAGGGTTCCTTGAGGCCGTTTTCGCCAGTCGGCTTGGCGGTGCGGTAGCTTTCGATCGCCTTGGACGAACTCATCACGAGGGTCTGGCCGCCGCTCCCGTCGCCCTTGAGCAAATGTTCCGGATTGGCGACCATTGCCGCAAGATTGCTGTTGGTGGCGCAACCGTAGTTGCTGCCAGTCGCATTTTTGATATTGGCATCCGACTTGGCCGACCAGTCGGGGCAGCCGGGAACCGTAGCCTTGGAGCGGGTAATGATAATGCGCGCGGTGCCGGCGTTGACATAGCCGGGGGTGACCGGCGCGCTGTCATTGACCAGCAGGCCATACCGCGCCGCAAGGTTCTCGATCGCGCCGCGAGTGGCGCCGCTCTGCAACGGATCGTCGATCGAAATCCGGTCGCCGTAACGCAGTCCCATCGCTTCGAGCCAGCCGGCAAGGCGGTGTTCCTCGGGGAAGGACAGGCCGCCGGGACCCGTGGTGACATCGAGCGTGTAATTGACACGTTCAACGACCGGCTGATGGATGCTTTCCAGCGTGCGGTTGCCAGGCATGCCGCCACAGCCAGCCAGCGCGAGGCCGAGTGTGAGAGCAATGGCGCAACCAGCGAGGCGCGGCGCTTTCCGGAACAGGATCTTGGTCATGGTTTTCACCTCACTCAATTCAGGTTGAAGCCGGGCGCCGGGGCGTCCACGGCGGCGCTGCGGCGGCTCTTTCGCGGCTTGGTTTCCTCGCGGCGCCCGGTTGCCGGCGCTGCTGGCTCGCGCAGACTGACATCGGGGCCGGGCACCTTGTCGGGACCGGCTGTCGGGACCGGCCGGGAAAGGCCGGATTTGCCATCGCTGTCCTGATGTCCGAGCAGTTGCTGGACAATGTTCGGGCTCTGATAGCCGTCGGTTGGCAGCTTGATGTCGGCGGCATCGACCGGATTGACGAGGTAGGGCGTGACGACAATCACCAGCTCGGTTTCGCCCCGCCTGAAGCTGGTCGAGCGGAACAACGAGCCGAGGATCGGTATATCACCGGCGCCAGGCGTCTTTTCCACCGCGTTTTGCGCGAAATTGCTGAGCAGGCCGGCGATCATGAAACTCTGGCCCGAGCCCAGCTCGACGGTGGTTTCCGCGCGGCGAATGGTCAGAGCCGGGATCTGAAAGCCGTTGAGCGTGACTGCGCCCTGGGACGAAAGCTCGGAAACTTCGGGCCGGACGCGGATGGAAATGCGCCCGTTGGAAAGCACGGTCGGGGTATAGGCGAGGCTCACGCCGTATTTCTTGTATTCGATCGAGGTCGAGCCCAATCCTTGTGAAATCGGGATGGGATACTCGCCGCCCGCGAGGAAGTCCGCGGTTTCGCCCGAAAGCGCCGTCAGGTTCGGGGCCGAAAGGGTGGTGACCAATCCGACTTTTTCGCCCAGGTCAAGCGCCGAGGCGACATCCAGACCGGCCAGCTTGCCGGCAAGATTAACCGCCGTGCTGCCGTCTACGGGCGCGGCAAAAGTGGTTGCAGTGCCCCCGACGATGAAATTGCCCGTCGCAGGATCGAACGGCAGCTTCAGGGTGCCTGCCGGCAGGCCGAATTGCGCTGAGGCGTCGAGTTGCGGAAAGCCCGAGGTATTAACCGGGCCGATGGAACCGAAATTGCGCCCGCGCGAAACGCCGAACTTGAACCCGCTGGTCAGGTCGCGCGTCAGCAGGTTGACCCCGATTTCACGCACCAGCGAGCGGTTGACCTCGGCGAAGCGGACCTGAAGGTTGACCTGCAACGGGGTCGCCATGCGCAGACGGCTGATGATGTTGATCGATGATTCGGCTGCCCTGCCCGAGCCTTCCTTGCCGCCGACAAACGCCTGGACCAGGCGCTGCGCTTCGGCGGCGTCTTCCGGCGAGCCCACCGTGCCGGTCAGCAGATAGGTTCCGCTGCCAACCGTGGTGACGGCAATGCTGGCATCGGGCATGGCCAGCTTGAGCATCTGATCGACGCTCTCGATATTCGAGCCGACCCGGACATTGGCCGACCAGATCACCTGCCCCGCCGCGTTGCTCGCATAAACCGTGGTCTCACCGCCGGCCTTGCCAAAAACATAGAGCTGGCGCTGTGACTTTACCTGGACATCGGCGACATTCTCATTGGCGACGAACACATCGGTCATTGCGCCCGGGACGTAGACCAGCTGGCCGCGCCCGATCGAGAGGAGGATGTCGTTGGCCGGCCGCATCACCGACTGGGCGCGGGCTGTACCGGCCGTTGCGAGTACCAGCGGGACACTGGCGCAAGCTGCGGCGAGCACGGAAAGGATCAGGCGGCGTTTCATGCTTTTGCCCTTTGCAGTGGCGATGGCGGTGCGGAGCGGAGGGGTGGCCATGTCAGTGACTCCCGACCGGTTCGGCCGTGGTGGTCTTGCCGCGGGTGACGCGCACAACCGGTCCGGTGTATTCGCCAGCGCGCGGCGAGGTACCGTTGGGCGAGCCCGAGCCGGCATTGGCGCCCATGAAACCGGCCATTGCGGCATTCCTTGAGGACGGCACGGTCCGCCGCTGGAAGCGCGAGACATCGGCTCCGGTGACATAGCTGGTGGCGCCTTCGACGGGCCGGTTCATCGCCTTTTTGAGGATCGATTCTTCTTCCTGCTTGCTGGCGCCCTCGGGTACTGTGACGTTGCCGCTGGCAATGGCTTTATCGAGTTCGGTTTGATTGTCCGCGATCGAACGCAGCGACAGGTTGAGCGTGCCGATCGTATCGGCAACGGCAATCTTCTCGGCAATGCGCGGGGTCACCTCAAGCGTGACCGTGCTGGCGGTCTTGACGACGGTTTTGCCGTTTTCCGTGGTGGTCTCGGTGGCCTGGTCGGTTGCAAGCACTCGGAGGTTGCGCAGGATGGTCTCTGCCGTCTTGAGCGCTTCGCCTTCGCCATCGCCCTTGATCGTCTGAGTTAGCACCAGGTCGACGCGGTCTCCCGGGAACACGAAACCCGCAACACCGGTCGTTTTCGACACGGTAATCGTTGTCGCGCGCATGCCAGGGCCGAGCGCGGCGGCGAGGAAGCCGCGGTCGCCCGGCGCGACGAGCGTGCCCTGGGTCAGGGGCTGGCCGGCGGTGATCGGGTAGCGCACGACCGTGCCGAGCAGTTTTGTTATATTGGCCTCGCCCTCGAGGAAATAGGCATCCTGCACCATGTCCTTCGGCCAGGCCTGGAACGCCGTGGAGTCAGCCGTGATGATCGTGCCCACCGGCAAAGCCCGCTGGGCCACCAGCACCTTGGGTCCGGTAGTGACTTGCTCGGTGGCCGCGGCTTGCGGCGCCGCGGCTCCGACGAACAGGCTCCGCGCGGCAAGGGATGTGCCGATCGCGATGATCAGCGCCCCCAGCAGCAGCATCAGCTTCTTTTTGTCCATGGCTATGCTAGCCCCCTCGAAAATGCCCCAGGTCGAAGCCTGTGAATGCGGGCAGAATGGTTAAGATCAAGTTTATCCGGTCAGCCCGCTGGCCCGAAAGGCAGGCAGGTAAAGTCCGGCGAGCGTCCACAGCCCGGCAGAGGCGATCGCGATGCCATAGGGCACCGCGATCCTGCCTTTGTTGCGCCGGGCAATGTGCCAGGCGCCGCACACGACAGTGAGCAGGCCGCCCAGCAGCGCCATGATTATGAGCAGCTTGAGAAAACCAGTCGGCTCGATCCATAGTGCGAGCGCGGTGAGCAGCTTGACGTCGCCCCCGCCCATCGCACCGATGGCAAACAGGCCGGCAAGCACGGCAAAAGCGGCGAAGGCGACAGCAAGCTGGATACCCACTCCGCCGAGAGACAGCCCGCTCGCCAGCCAGAATAGCGGGGCGCCCAGCGCAATCGCGGCATTGAGCCAATTGTCGATCTGACGGCGGCGCAGGTCGGTAACGGCGGCAACTATCAGCGCGATTGCCAATGCAGCGAGCAACCCGTAAGAAAAATATCCGCTTTGCATCGAAAGCCCCCTGAGCCGAGGGAGCCGGTGTAGCGCTCAGGGCTTACCAAAAAGTAACCAACCCCCTGAGGCCGAAATTAGGCTTAGGAACCTGCAAGACTTGTCCGCGCCGCGCAGTTCCGATCCGCCCTTCGACCGCCGGGCGATTCCCCGCGAGGCTGTCGAGTCGCGCTGGCTGGCACCGGATGGATACGCCGTCCGCCGCATCGACTGGCTGCAATCCGCAGGCGCTTGCCGTGGCTCGCTGCTGTTCCTGCCCGGTCGCGGAGATGCCTACGAGAAATATCTCGAAACGCTCGACCACTGGCACCGGCGGG
>JAYVWX010000120.1:0-4024 GCA_043785715.1 Novosphingobium sp.
GGCGCCAAACTCAGGGATGCGCTCAAGGCCCATGGAAGCTGGACCTTGGAGATCATCAAGCGTTCTGACACCGCTCAGGGCTTCGAACTTCTGCCCCGCCGCCGGGCAGTCGAGCGGACGTTCGCATGGCTGGGCCGCTGCCGACGATTGGCCAAGGATTGGGAGCGTTCCATCGCCTCATCAACCACATGGGCGCACATAGCCTCAATCCGAATGCTCACACGCCGTACCGCAAGATACTGCTATGCTTGATAAACTTCTGAATCGGGCTCTAGGTGTCCTGCTTGTGCTCCACCACAATGCTGTCGCGCAAGTGGTGCAGCCGTCGGATATCGCGTCCGGTGGCTGGACAGGTCTGCGCGGTATCTATGGCTTTGCCGACGATATGGCATTCATTCTGGGCTTCGACTGGTTCTGGCGCCCGCTGGCGATCATTCTCGCGCTTGCGCCGCTGGCAGGCTGGCTCGATCGCGCGATCACGCACGACGGGTTCGCATTTGCCTGGTTCGGCGGATTCGCGGCGCTTGTCGCCATTGCTGCACGCGCCGACAACTTCTACTGGGCGCAAGTGCTCCTCCCCGCTTACCTGGTGGGCTGGGTCCTGCTCCTGGCCCAACTCCGTAATTGGCGCCAGTCGGCCGCGAGGTTGCGCAGATAGTCCGGCAGGAATGCATAACCGGCGAAATAGATCGGCAGGATATTGGCCGCCCAATAAGCATTGTCCGGCCTTGAGAAGATCGCGATTACCGCCAGGAACAACGCGAACCATGCGAAGCCAAGCCGGCCATCGCGCGCGTCGAACCAGCCGAGCAGTGGCAGGATGGCCAGCGCGGACACCGCTGGCCAGGGCAGGAATTGCAATACGGTCAGGCCCGCCACGTCCTGGACCATCGCAGCAGGCCCGCGCATGCCGTGCCACCCTTGAGAGACAAGATCGGTGCTGCGGGTTAGCGCCATGACCTGTTCGCGATGGAGAACAATTACTGCCCCGAACACCACGATCGCGCATCCCGCCAGGGCCATTGCGGGCATTCGCCGGGTCAGCGCATAGGCGGCGGCCTGCAATACCAGGAACGGGGCAACGAGTTCGCGCACCAATGCGGCGGCCAGCCCCCAGCCGACGCGCCACGCCGCGTGCCGGAATGCCAGTGCAAACGTGAGCAAGATGCCTGCCCAGAAATCGTGCAGGAAGACGAATGGACTGAGCGCCAACGGCAAACCGACACCGGCCAGCGCTCCGCAGACTGCCACCCTTCGACCAAGCGAGCTGGCGGAAAGACGCCAAGTCCACAGCATCGCCGCAGCAACCACAAGCACCATCGCGCCAATCCGCATCCCGCGCTCCCCGACAGTTGCCAAGGCGCACGCCAACAACGGCAACCTTACCGTGACGAAGGGGCTCACCGGATAATGCCATTGCCGCTGCATGGCGATGGCGGCCTGATAATAGCCACTGCAGCCATCCTGCTGAACCGCAACCGCCCGATACAGCCACTGGTCGGACATGCCGGTTTGAGCCGGCCGTCGGTTTTCCGGCTGCGGCGCGCCACTGCCGATCGTCCAGACCGCGAGCGCGAATGCGAGCATCAGTAACAGAATCCGCACCGTCGCTGTCCCTCCCCCCTGACTGAACCATTCACACCGTATCTGAAGCCGAACCCGCCCGTTGGCAGGATCACAATAAAATTGCCGGCTACGTCAACGGGTTTCCATGATCCGATCCTCCGGCAGTCGGCCATCGACTTTCTCAGACTGGCCCGGTTCGAACGACGAGCCGCCAACTGAGCAAGTGCCTATCCGCTTTTGCGGAAAAGTCCGATCCGTCACAAGTCCAGATTTCCAGACCTGAGACCAACATTGTGGGCAATGGCGCGGTCTATCGTCGCGACGATTGGTTCGACGATAGCGGTATCCATGCCGTACGTGCGCATGAGATTAAGCACGAGCAGGTCCACCCTTTCGACCTCGGTCGCGCCAACGCCAAGGGCACGTGCCATTGAAGAAGGGCGGCCTAACATCTCGGCGGCCTTGGCATAGCTGGAGTAGTCGACCAGATCCTGTGGCGCCGTGCCGATGGCAAGGGCCAGTTCACTGACTTGGGCATATATTGTGCGGCTTGTTGCGGAGTCCGAAAGTACGGCTTCGGCGATGCTGCGAAGCCCATACGGCCCAAGGCAGCGGCAATTGCCTGCGATGAGCATCGGCCATTTGGCCAGCGGGATCAGGAGCGAACGATGCGCCAGCAGGGAAACCGGTGGCCGCACGTCTTTTCCCTGGTGCCTGACCTTGAGTCGCGTCAGGTCAGAGGCGACGCGCTCGAGCAGCGCCTGGTCCTGTGGATCTGCAAACGGGGCCGCCTTGAAGTTTGATGGCAAGGTCACAGTCAGCCGGCCGGGCCGCGCGGGATCAAGGCGCACGGCTTGGGGGTCGGGGCTAGCCAGGCTCATCCTGGACGGGTCGAATCCATCCCAGATCGCGGGGCTGTGATAGACGCCAGCGAAAGCCGATGAAGGAACGCCGCCCAACCTGCGCAAGAACGGCGGGGGAGGCAGGTTCATGATCGACAGGCAGGGCCGCCGCGATGCCGCAACCCGCACCAGCAGTTCGGCGACTTGGGGCGCCTTGAACTGCGGCTCCTGCATTGCGAGAATTATGAAGTCATATGCCGCTGGTTCGATCTGATCTGGCGTGCGCAAGGCCGCTGCGCCGGGACTTGCGTCGGACTCGATCGGAACGCGCAGGATGATCTGTCCGCTGGAGCGCCGCTGCGGAATGCACACTTCCACAACGCTTTTGGCCACCTCCGCGATCTCGGCCTCACGGCCGACAAACGTGACCCGGTTGCCCGCCAGCGCAAGCTTGACGCCCGGCAGTAGTCCGTAAGATGCCCCCAGAATCAGGATATTGATCGGCATCTTCGTCATCAGCGGGCCCTTACGTCCTGGTAGATGATAGATGGCCTGTCGTTGCTGCTGGTGACGAAGATGGCCAGCATCATCACGGCATAAAGGAGCGTCAGGGCCGGAGCGACCAGTGCCTTGGGCAACATCCGTCCAAGCATTCGGGAAAGCGGGGTCATGGCGATATTTCCAGCAGGCGGATAAGGATTGGCCGGGCAAGCGACAGCCAGGCCAAAATCGATACGGGAACCATGATGACCTGCACGGGCCGTGGCAGACGTCCGAACGTCAGCCATCTTCCGCTAATCCGGCTGATCGCGATGCCGAGGACCTGCCAGAACGACCACAGCACATAATAGAGCGAAAGTTCATGCCACAGCCCCACCACCAACATGGCGGCGACCAGCCCAAGAAGCGGGCTGCGGCTGATGGCCATGACCGGTCGATAGACATAATCGCGCGACCAACTCGTCAGACTCATGTGCCAGCGTGCCCAGAAGTCGATCATGTTCCGCGCTCGCCACGGATGCATAAAGTTCTCTTCAAGGCGAAAGCCCATCATCAGGCTGATCCCCAATGCGACGGACGTCAGCCCCGAAAACACAAAGAAGAGCGAGATCCAGTCCAGCGCTGAAACCGCCCAGTCCCGGATGAAGGCATGCCTGTCCGCCAGTGCGGCCAGCGCAATTTGGCGGGCGTGATCGGATAGCGATCCACCCACAGCATTGACGATAAATGCCCCGATCAGCGCGCGCTCCATTCCGGCCAGGCAATCGGCTGGATGCCACCGCCGCCGGATGCTCTGCCGCTCAAAATTCTGGATGCGATGGATCGGTCCGACAAACATGACCGGCAGAAACAACTGGTAGTGCAAATGGCTCCTCAGACTCGGAACGGCCAGTCGCCCCATCCACCAGTCGCCAACGACATGAATGTGGCGCAGCGTAAAAAAGGCGCTGCCAATCCACAAGAAACCCGGCGACAGCTGCGCCCCGACGAATGCGCCAAGTAGCAGCGTGGACCATGCCACCGCTGTGAAGCCGCGATTGCCGGTCCGTTCACCCAGTTCAAGAACCATTGGTGTCAGACAGGCCGCGCCGATCAGCCATGCTGCCGTAAGCGGG
>JAYVWX010000121.1:0-16218 GCA_043785715.1 Novosphingobium sp.
ATCAGCGGCAGCATCATCGCGGTCTGGACCAGCGCGACCATGCTTGGCGAATCGCTGAGCCTGGTCATTTCCCACGCGGCGCCCACGCCAAGAATGAGATGGCCGAAGTTGGAAAACAGGCTCGCGGTCCAGATCCGCCGGAAGGTCGGCTCGCGCAACGGGGCGAAGGAGCCGGTCTTGCCGGCCACCGCCCGGTTAACGCTTACCGCCATCGAATATTTCCTCTGCTGCGCCGCCGGCGAGTTTCGCCGTACGAGGCGCCATCCGTCAAGGGCGCACCGGCATTTCGTCGGGCGTGGTTGATGGCGCGGCGGGAGTGTTACTGGCCAAGGAATATGCCGAAATGCATCGACTAAAGCCGCGTGCCGGGATCATCGCCATGGCCGAGATCGGCTCTGATCACCACATGCGCGGCGGGCGGCATGGCCCCGGCAATCATCATCGAACGGGTATAAGCCGTCGTCCCGTGGGGGGTCAGGACCAGCATTCATAAGCCGTGCAATCCGGCATGGAGCTGGCTATGGCCGCGGCGGGAGGCGCTTTGCATGACAGAACAGCCGATTGCGACAAGCGCCAGCGATCTGAAGCGGAGCATCGGGCTCAGACTCACGGTGCTGGCGCGCCTGTTGCGCAACCGCTTCGACCGCGAGGTCAGCAGCCTTAACGTCACCCGCTCGCAATGGACGATGATCGCGGTCGTCGCCCGCAGTCCCGGCGCGAGCCAGCGAACGATCGCCGAAGCGCTGGAAATGTCCGAGGCTTCGGCTGGGCGGCTGATCGACCGGTTATGCGCCGAAGGCTTGCTCGAGCGGCAGGAACGCTATGACGACCGCCGCGCGCGAGCCGTCTATCTCACCAAAGCGGCGGAGCCATTGCTTGCAAAACTCGCCGAAATCGCCCGCGACGGCGAGCAGCATGTTTTTCGCGGATTTTCTCACCTCGAGCTGGACACACTGCAAGGCTACCTTGACCGCATATACAAGAACGTCGACTGAAAATATTGCCGGCGGGGATTACGCCGCTCGCATCAGCTGATTATCCTCAACGACGCCAGAACCGATTATCTCCAGTCCATCGCCCGCGCACGCAACAACGGCGCCCTGCTCCAGGCTGACGCGCATTTCACGCTCCCGGGTCGGGCGGAACCCGGCCTTTTCCAGCACGCGCCGCGAAGCGGGATTGCCGGGAAAATGGACTGCGCAAATCCGGCGGTGCCCGAGCATGGCGGCGAGGCCTAGCACCGCGCGAACGGCTTCAGTGGCGTAGCCCTGCCCGCAATAGCCGCGCGCGATCCAGTAGCCCAGTTCCACCTCGCCTTCGACCTGATCGAGCCAGATGCTACCGATCAATTTTGCACCCTCGCCGGTCGGCAGGGTCACGAAGAAATGCGGCAATAGCTTGCCCTGCGGTCGGCGCGCGGCTGCTATCGCGTCCCCCATTGTATAGGGCGAGGTTCCTCTGGCGAGTTTGCGCACAAATGCCTCATTGCCGATCACGCCGAGAAGTTCCGTCCAATCCTCCGGCCAACCGGGCCGCAGGAATAGCCTTTCGCTACGAATAAACATTCATCCGCTCCGCTAATTATAGTTGTTTCGCGTAAATACACATCAAGTAACAAAAGGTTCCCGCGTCTGTCCAAATGACAAATTTTTCCTGAGAATAAACATTCTGCCTGCTCCACATCATGCACCTCGCAGCGCATAAATATACGCGGCATGTGACATTGCCATTACGCTTTGCGCCGGACCGCGCGCCAAGCACGCCGTCTGGACGAAACCGTTGTGTGGGAGAGACGAAAAGAGGGAGACAGGCGGGGCCCTCTCCCTCATTTGGCCGGAGCTTTCGCCGCCGGCCGGGCCATCCCGTCAGGATGACCCTTTATCGATCATCCGGTCTATTCGGCGGCGACTGCCATTACGTCCACCGAGACGTATTTGCGGCCGAGCTTGCCATCGTGAAATCGCACGCGGCCTTCGGCAAGGGCGAACAGCGTGTGATCCTTGCCGAGCCCGACATTGGCGCCCGGATAGACGCGGGTGCCGCGCTGGCGAATGATGATGTTGCCGCCGATCACGTCCTGACCGCCGAACTTCTTGACGCCGAGACGGCGGCCTGCCGAATCGCGACCGTTGCGCGAAGAGCCGCCTGCTTTCTTATGTGCCATCTCGATTAACTCCGGATCTTATTCGGATTTGGCCGATACGGCCTTCTTGGCCGGGGCTGCCACCACCGGGGTCTCGCCTTCAGCCGTTTCGGGTTTCGGCGCGGCTTCCTCCTTGGGAGCAGCCTTCTTCTCTTCGCCACCGACCGAAAGGATGCGCAGCAGGGTAATCTGCTGGCGGTGGCCGTTCTTGCGGCGATAATTGTGCCGGCGGCGCTTCTTGAAGACGATGACCTTTTCGCTCTTGGCCTGGGCGATGATCTCGGCCGACACCAGGACGTTGGCCGCATCGGCCAGTTCGCCGTCGTTGCCCGCGAGCAGGACTTCGCCCAATGTGATCCTGTCGCCGGCTTCACCAGCCAGCTTTTCGACCGCGATCTTGTCTCCGGCGGCAACCCGGTATTGCTTGCCGCCCGTGCGCACAACTGCGAACATGCTACCCTTACCTGTCAAATTTCTGCGGTGCCAGCGATGCACCAAAGCCCCGCTGGAAGCAGGGCCGGAAAGAGAGGTGCCCCTAGTCGAAGGGATTTTCACTGTCAACCAAGCATCGGGCTCTGGCGAAGACCTTTGGCCGTGCTAAGGGGGCGATGATGCGAGCCCTGACTGGCCTTTCCACTGCGGCGTTTATCCTGATCCTTCCGGCCTGCGCTGCGGATACGGCGAACTATCCGTCGCTGGCCCGGCGGCCGGCGGAACGGGCGAGCAATGCCGCGACAGTAGCCCCCGCGCCAATTGTAACCGCACCGGACCCCGAACTCCCGGCGCGGCTCGCCGCACTGGTCGAACAGGCGCGCGAGGCCGATGCGCGCTTCGCCTCCCGCCGGGCCCAGGCGGAAAACACGGTCGCGGAAAGCACCGGGGCGGCTCCAGGCAGCGAAGGCTGGGCCATCGCCAGCGTCGCGCTCGCCAGTCTTGAATCGGCGCGCAGCGACGCGATGATCGCGCTTGCCGACCTCGACCAGCTCTACGCTGCCGCCCGCACCAAAACCGGGAGCGAGTGGGCCACAATCGGCGCCGCGCGCGACCAGGTCACCGCCTGGATCGGCGAGGAGGACCGCATCCTCGCCGCTCTGCGCGGCAGGCTCCCAGGTTAGGCAAGCTGACTGATTGCCGCAGACCTTAGGCCCAGCGGCGGATATCCTCAAAATCCTGCGCGCGCGGCTCGATCCACCGCCATTGCCCGCCCGCCTTCTCGCGCTTCCAGAACCAGCTTTCGCTCTTGAGGTGGTCCATGGCGAATTCGGCGGCGGCAAAGCCGTCGCGGCGATGGCGCGAGGCGGCGGCGACCAGCACGATCGGATCGCCGGGCGCCATCAGCCCGGAGCGGTGGACGATCTGCAAGCCGTCGAGCACCCAGCGCCGGCCTGCATCCTGCGCCAGTGCCTGCATCGCCGGCAGGGTGAGCGGTTCGTAATGCTGGAGTTCGAGCGCTTCCACTCCATCTCCCGCCCGAACCTGGCCCAGGAAACTGACAATGCCGCCAGCATTGGCGTGGGCGGCGGAAAAACCCGCGAGTTCGGCCGCCGGGTCGAAGGGTGCGCTGGTCAGGCGGACATCCCACGCCATCTCAGCCGCCGCTGACCGGGGGGAAGAAGGCGAGTTCGTCGCCATCCTTAAGAGCGAGCGAGGCGCGGTCGGAAATCAGCGCACCGTTGAGCGCGAGCTTGATCCGCTCGGCGCTGAGTGCATCGGCGAGTTCCGGTTCCAGCCGGGATAACAGCAATGCGAGCGTAGCTACCGGTTCAACCAACCGCTCAGCCCCGCCGGCGGCATCTTCCAGCCGGCCGAGAAACACCAGCTTCAGCGGCATGGCTAACCACCCGTCATCGACATATGCCGCGCCAGGGCCGGCGCGCCGCCGGGGCCATCGATAACGAAATGATGCCGCGCCGGCTTGATCTTCATCGCCACATCGAGCGCCTCGGTCAGGGCCGCATCGGGATCGGCCGAGCGCAGCGCGCTGCGCAGATCGACCTGCTCGTTGCCGCCCAGGCAGGCATAGAGCTGGCCCGTCGCGGTCACTCGTATGCGGTTGCAGCCGTCGCAGAAATTGTTGGTCAGCGGGGTGATGAAGCCGAGCCGGCCGCCTGTCTCCGCGACTGTCACATAGCGTGCCGGGCCGCCGGTGCGGTGATCGCTGGGGGTCAGCGTCCAGCGCCGCTCCAGGCTGTCGCGGACCGCCGACAGCGGCAGGTAATGATCGAACCGGTCTTGCTCGACTTCGCCGAGCGGCATAACCTCGATCAGCGTCACGTCGAAGCCCTGGCCATGCGCCCAGGCGATAAGGTCGGGCATTCCTTCCTCGTTGATGCCCTTGAGCGCCACCACGTTGAGCTTGACCTTCAGTCCCGCCTCCTTGGCTGCGGCGATGCCTTCGAGCACCTGCGGCAGCGAATCGCGCCGCGCCAGCCGGGCGAAGGTCGCGCGGTCGAGCGTATCGAGCGAAATGTTGATCCGTTTCACCCCCGCCGCACGGATCGGTTCGGCGAACTCGGCGAGCCGGGTGGCGTTGGTGGTCATGGTCAGCTCGTCCAGCCCGTCCCCGAGCTTGCGCCCCAACGCCTGGACCAGTTCGATCATGTCGCGCCGCACCAGCGGCTCGCCGCCGGTCAGCCGGATCTTGGTGATGCCCCGGGCGATGAAGCCGAGCGCAAGTTCGTGCAGTTCCTCAAGGCTGAGCACTTCGCTGCGCGGCAGGAACGTCTGGCGTTCGGGCATGCAATAGGCGCAGCGCAGATCGCAGCGGTCGGTCACCGACAGCCGCAGATAGGTGATCCTGCGTTGGAACTGATCGATCAGGGGCGCTGGGCTGCTCATGCCGAATAGGATACCACCTCTCCGGCACCCATGTCATCCAATTCAAGCAATTGCCCGGTGACGCCCTCCGCAATCTTAAGGTAGGCCAGCGCGGAGGCGACTGCGGGCTCGCTGTCGCTGGCGAGGGCGTTGATGCGATGTGGCGCCACTTCCCGAGCCAATTCCTGAACTGCGGCCAGCCTCCAGCCACGATGCTCGTGACCCGCTGACTCGAACACGATGGCAAGATGGCAACGGGAGTCTCCCATATCGCGAAAGTCCTGCCGAATATCTTCAACACAGTTCGCATGAAAAAATGCGGCAGCGTCGAGTGGCTGCGGTGGCAGACCTTTGAGGCGCAAAACCATTTCCGCCATCAGCGCCGCTCCCGGGTCAGCGTGATCCCGATCCGCTCGCCCTTCTCGGCGATCGCCAGCTTGACGATCTTGACCGTCACCGCCTCGACCCGGGCATCCTGCAGCAGCAGGGTCTCGCAGATATGCTCGGCCACCGCCTCGATCAGCTTGAAATGCACACCGGGCGGCAGCGCCTCGGTGGCCGCGAACTTGAGGTCCATGTAATTCTTGCTGGCGCTGAGCGGCGTATCGGCCGCATAACGCTGCGCCGCCTTCAGCCGGGCCTGAATGGTGATGCACAGCGGCTGCGGCTGCCCGGTCTCCTCGGAATAGATACCGGTGAGCACCAGCGTTTCGAAATCGGCGACTTCAAGGATGAGCGAATCGGCCATGAGCGGGCCTTACTCCGGATTTGTCCACCGCGCGAAGATCGCGGTCGGCAGCAGGCGTCCGCCCTCCCCCTCCTCTCGCACCGCCAGATCGCCGTGCTCGATCAGCCCCGGCATATCGGCAAATACCTCGGCCAGCAGCCCGGCGAGCGCCAGCGAGGACATCCGCACGGCATAGACGGTGAGGAACAGGAAGCGGCTTTTCGCGTCGAGCAGTTGTCGGCAATCGCCTACAAGGCCACCAAGGTGCTCCTCCAGCCGCCATATCTCGCCCTCAGGGCCGCGGCCGAATTTGGGCGGGTCGAGGATGATGCCGTCATAGCGCTTGCCCCGCCGCACCTCGCGCGCGGCGAATTTGGCGGCGTCGTCGACGATCCAGCGGATCGGGCGCTGGTCCATGCCGGACAGCGCGGCATTGGCGCGGGCCTGGGCGACGCTCTTCTTCGAGGCATCGACGTGGGTCACCGGGCCGAACTGGCTCAGCGCCAGCGTGCCGACGCCGGTGTAGCCGAACAGGTTGAGTGTCGCCGCGTCGCTCCGCCCGGCAAGCTGCCCGCCCATCCACTCCCACACCGGGGCCATGTCCGGGAAGAAGCCGAGGTGGCGGAACGGGGTGCATTGGGCGTTAAATGTCACGGATTCATCATCATTTGGCCAAGCTAGCGGCCAGCCGTCCTGCGGCACCGGCACGGCGAATTGCCAGCGCCCGCCCCCGTCCTCATCCGATCCGGGGACGAATTCGCCATCGGACGCCCAGCGCTCCAGCCGCGGCGTCCACAGCGCCTGCGCGTCGGGGCGGATGAAGCGGTGCGGGCCGTAACGCTCAAGCTTGCGGCCGTGGCCGGAATCAACCAGGCCGTAATCCGCCCAGGCTTCGCCGCTGAGGATCAGTGGTGAGAGTGTGAGATCGGCCATCAGCCCTTCGGCGTGGCATGCATGGCGACATACTCCGCCACCGCCGCGTAATCGCCTGGAAGCACGGCGCAGCGTTCCTCGCGCTCGAACAGATCGCCCACGCGGGCCGGCAGCGGCGGGCGCTGGCCGGTGGCGCGCTCGACCGTGTCGGGGAACTTGGCCGGATGCGCGGTCGCCAGCGTCACCACCGGCACCGCCGGGTCGATCCCGGACGCGCGGGCGGCGTGCAGGCCAATGGCGGTGTGCGGATCGAGCAGTTCGCCGCAAGACTCCCATGCCCAGCGAATCGCGCGGGCCATGTCGTCGGCATCGGCGCGGGCGCTGGTGAACAGCTTCGCCGCGCCCTCGCGCTGCGCATTGCTGAGCTGCAAAGCCTTGCTTGCTTCGAAGCCCGCCATCTGGCTGGCCAGCGCCGCGCCGTCGCGCCCGCCAAGCTCGAACAGCAGCCGCTCAAAATTGGACGAGACCTGGATGTCCATCGAAGGCGCTGCGGTCGGGGTTACCGTGCCTTGCGAATAGTCGCCGGTGGTCAGCGCACGGTGGAGGATGTCGTTGACGTTGGTGGCAACGATCAGCTTGGCCACCGGCAATCCCATCTGCGCGGCGACAAAGCCGGCGAACACATCGCCGAAATTCCCGGTCGGCACGGCGAAGGCGACCTCCCGACGGGGCGCGCCCAGTTGCAGCGCGGCGGCGAAATAATAGACTACCTGCGCCATCAGGCGGGCCCAGTTGATTGAATTGACCGCGCCGATGTTGAACCTGCCGGTCATCGCCGCATCGCCGAACATCCGCTTAACCATCGCCTGGGCATCGTCGAAGGTGGCGCCCTGAAGGGCCATATTGTGGACATTGGGAGCAAGCACGGTGGTCATCTGCCGGCGCTGCACGTCGCTCACCCGGCCGTGCGGGTGGAGCATGAAGATATCGATCCTGGCGCGGCCCGCCACCGCATCGATCGCGGCCGAACCGGTGTCACCCGAGGTCGCGCCGACAATCGTCAGGTTTTCCGTGCCCCGGCTGAGGAATTCCTCGAACAGCAGGCCGAGCAGCTGCAGCGCGACATCCTTGAACGCCAGCGTCGGCCCGTGGAACAGCTCCAGCAGCCAGTGCTGCTCGTCGAGCTGCTTGAGCGGCGTGACGGCGGCGTGGGCGAAGCGGCCATAGGCGGCAGTGGTGAGTTCGCGCAGGCGCTCGGGCGTCAGGCAGTCGCCGACGAACGGCTGCATGATCCGTGCGGCAAGCTCGGCATAGGGCAGACCGGCCATGGCGGAGATTTCATCGGACGAGAAGCGCGGCCATTGGCGCGGCAGGTACAAACCGCCGTCACCGGCGAGCCCGGCCAGCGTCGCGCCGGCGAAGTCGAGCGCCGGGGCGCTTCCGCGAGTGCTGATGTATTCCATTGGCGCGCGGTTAGCGGGGAGCGATGCGGGTGGCAATCCTTCCCGGACCCGCGAGGCTCAGGATTCCCGCGACTTGCGCCGCAGTGCCAGAGCATAGATTATCAGCGCGGTCGCAGCGAACAGGAACCATTGCACCGCGTAAGCAAGGTGATTATTGGGGACTTGACGCGGATCAGGCTGCGCAACAGCGAGAAATCCTTCCTGTCCGATATCCGCATAAAGCCGAGTTCGGTGATTGCCGGCATTGCCGATACGTCCATGCAGAGGACCGCCGCGCCACGGGACCAGTGTGGGCCGATTGGACCAGCCGATCGCAACTTCAAAAGAAATACCATCGGGATCCCGGCATTGGGCGAGCTGCACCCAGCCGGATTGCTGCTTACGATTTCTGCCGCCAATCATGCTCTGCGCCTCGACTTGGGCACAGATGGCAGTGGCGGGTTCGTACAAGTGAGCCAGCCGGGCGCGCGCCGTAGTCGGCAAAGCTATCGTGAAATCGCTTGCGGCGGCGATGGCATACCGCGCCAGCATCGCCTCCTTCTGGTGCAGCCTGTCGAGCTGCCAGAAGCCGAGGCGGATCATCACCGCGACCGCGGCCAGCACAACAAGGGTCGGGATTATGGGCAGGCGGCGCAGCATCAATCCTGGATCCGCCCCTCGCCCGCCTTGCGCTGAAACTCCGCCGCCAGCAGCGCCGCCTTGCCGGCGCGCAGGCCGCCGATCACCGCCAGTACCGTCAGCGGCACCCACAGCACGACATGGACCCAGAACGGCGGCTGCCAGGTAAGCTCAAGCCAGATGGCGAGGCCGGTGATCAACGCACCGACGATCAGTGTGAGGAAGGCGGCGGGGCCGTCGCCGACATTGAAGCGCGCAAAATCGAGACCGCAAATCCGGCAGCGCGGCGCGAATTTCGTCGGCCCATCGAACAGACTGCGCGCGCCGCACATCGGGCACAGACCGAAAAGGGCAGCCGAAGCGATGCCCGGCTGCCCCTTCTTGTCAGGTGCGTCGCCGCTCATCAGTGGACCGGGTAGCCCCACCCGCCCCAGACATAGATGGCGACGAACAGGAACAACCAGACGACATCGACGAAATGCCAGTACCATGCCGCCGCCTCGAAGCCGAAATGCTGGCGCGGGGTGAAGTCGCCGTTGTAGGCGCGCTTCAGGCAGACGATCAGGAAGATCGTGCCGACGAGCACGTGAAATCCATGAAACCCGGTCGCCATGTAAAAGGCGGAGCCATAGGTGTTCTCGCCAAAGTTGAACGGCGCATGATAGTATTCGTAGGCCTGGATCGAGGTGAACAGGATGCCCAGGATGATCGTCGCCCACAGGCCCTTCTTCAGCCCGTCGCGGTCGCCGTGGATCAGGCAATGGTGCGCCCAGGTCACGGTAGTGCCGGAGCACAGCAGGATCAGCGTATTGAGCAGCGGCAGGTCGAAGGCATCCATTACGGCCTCGATCGCCTTGGGCGGCCATTGCCCGGCGACAACCTCGGTAGTGGTCGCGGGAAACAGCGAGAAGTCGAAGAAGGCCCAGAACCAGCCGACGAAGAACATCACCTCCGAAGCGATGAACAGGATCATGCCATAGCGCAGATGCAGCTGCACGACGGGGGTGTGAAAGCCCTCCTTCGCCTCATTGACGACATTGGTCCACCACTGGAAGAACGTCAGCAGCACGCCGAATGCGCCCAGCAGCAGGACATATTTGCCTGCGGAGCCGAATGTGTCGCTGTGCATGGTCAGCACCCCGCCGCTGGTCAGCGTCAAGGCGGAGAAAGCGCCGATGAACGGCCAGATATCGGGCGGTAGGATATGGTAATCGTGGTTCTTGGTTCCGGCCATGATCGTCTAGGTCCCTGTTTGCGATGTGCCGCGGCGTGGCCGCCTTGGGGTGAAAAGGGTGGGCGTGAGTGGTTGGGCAGGCCTTAACCGGCTGTCTTGCCGGGGTCCAGAGGCTTAACGGCATCGGCGGCAACCGGGTGAAAAGTGTAGCTCAGCGTTATCTGCTCGACGTCGGCGGTATCGGGATCGGTCATGATTTTCGGATCGACATAGTAAATTACCGGCATGCGTACATCCTGGCCCGCCTGCAAGGTCTGCTGAGTGAAGCAGAAACACTGGATCTTGGTAAAATATTTCCCCGCCTGCTCGGGCGTGATGTTGAATGTTGCCATGCCGGTGACGGCGACGTCCGAGAGATTGCGCGCTTCGAAAAATGCCATGGCGCGCTGGCCGATGATGACGCTGGTGGTGGTCCGCTCGGGCTTGAATTGCCAGCGCATGCGCGGATCGACATTGCCGTCGAAGCGGATCGACATGCTGCTGCCGGCCGCCGCCTTGACCCGGCTCGCCTCGACCTCGCTTGCCCGCGCCGGAGTGCCGCCGAAGCCGGTCGCCTGGCAGAACAGGCGGTACAGCGGCACCGAGGCATAGCCGAGCGCCAGCATCGCCAGCGCAAACGCCAGAGCCATCGCTCCGACCCTGCGGTTGCGGTCATGCAGCGCGGCAGACGGCATCGTCGTCATCCGATCCTCACAATCGAAATCGCGTAGATCAACACGACGAAGCCGGCCAGCAGCAAGGCCATCACGATGTTGCGGCTGCGCTGGATGCGGCGGCGTGCGGATTCAGGATCTGGGGGCTGGGTCATGACTGCGCTCCCTGCCCCAGCAGCCAGCGGTCCGCAACCAGGCCCGCGAACAGGATGAAGAGATAGAGGATCGAATATTTGAACAGCTGGCGTTCCGGCTTCATCGGATCGGCCTCGCCTTGCCGATTGCGCAGGCCGACGCGCAGCGCGAAGACCACGAACAGGCTGGAAAGCACCGCCGCGACCCCGCCGTAGATGAAGCCCGCGCCGCCGATCCACCACGGCATGAGGCTGAGCGGCAGCAGCAGCACGGCATAGGCCAGGATCTGGTGCCGGGTCGAAGTTTCGCCGGCGACTACCGGCATCATCGGGATGCCGACCTTGGCATATTCCGTCTGCACGAAAAGCGCGAGCGCCCAGAAATGGGGCGGCGTCCAGAAAAAGATGATGGCGAACAGCAGCACCGGCATCGCGGTGATGTCGCCGGTCGCCGCGACCCAGCCGATCAGCGGCGGAAACGCCCCTGCCCCGCCGCCGATGACGATGTTCTGCGGCGTGCGGGGTTTCAGCCAGATGGTATAAACCACCGCGTAATAAAGGATCGACAGCGCCAGGATCGCCGCCGGCAGCACACCGATCGCCAACCCCATGAGCAGCACCGAGGCGACCGAAAGGGCGATGCCGAAGTCGCGCGCCGAGGTGCGGTCCATCCGGCCGGCGGGTAGCGGGCGGGCGCTCGTGCGCTTCATCCCGGCGTCGAGATCGGCCTCCCACCACTGGTTGAGCGCCGCCGCGCCGCCCGCGCCCATGGCGATACACAGGATCGCGGTGAAGCCGAGCACCGGGTGGATGCTGGTCGGCGCCGCCAGCATGCCGCACAGGCCGGTGAAGATGACCAGGCTCATCACCCGCGGCTTGGTCAAGGCGAAGAAGTCGCGCCAGTCGGTGGGGAGGGGTAGGGTTTGGGTTGCGCTGGTCATGTCGAACTCCCCTCCCGCCGGCGGGAGGGGAAGTCTAGCATCAATGATGCGCCTTGTCGTCGATCACCGGCAGGGTCTCGAACTGGTGGAACGGCGGCGGGCTGGACAGCGTCCATTCGAGCGTGGTGGCGCCTTCGCCCCAATAGTTGCCTTCCGCCTTCTTGCCGGCGATCAGCGCGTAGATGATGTTCACGAAGAATACCAACATGCCGATCGCCATGGTGGTGTAACCCACTTCGGAGGATATCTGGTTCCAATAGGAATAGGCCGGCGTGTAATCCGGATAGCGGCGCGGCATGCCCTGCAGTCCGAGGAAATGCTGGGGGAAGAAGATGATGTTCACGCCCACGAAGAACAGCCAGAAATGGACATGGCTGAGCAGTTCCGAATGCCACCGCCCGCTCATTTTCGGGAACCAGTAGTAGAAGCCCGCGAACAGCGAGAACACCGCGCCCATCGACAGCACATAATGGAAATGCGCCACCACGTAATAGGTGTCGTGCAGCACATCGTCGACGCCGCCATTGGCGAGGACGACGCCGGTCACCCCGCCGACGGTGAACAGGAAGATGAAGCCGATTGCCCACACCAGCGGCGATTTGAACTCGAGGCTGCCGCCCCACATCGTTGCGATCCACGAGAAGATCTTGATGCCGGTCGGCACCGCGATGACCATCGTCGCGGCGGTGAAATACATCTTGGTCTCGACGTTCATGCCGGTGGTGTACATGTGGTGCGCCCAGACGATGAAGCCGACCACGCCGATCGCGACCATGGCGTAGGCCATGCCGAGATAGCCGAACACCGGCTTCTTCGAGAACGTCGAGACAACCTGGCTAATCATGCCGAAGCCCGGCAGGATCATGATGTAAACCTCGGGATGGCCGAAGAACCAGAACAGGTGCTGGTACAGCACCGGATCGCCGCCGCCGGCCTGGTCGAAGAAGGTCGTGCCGAAATTGCGGTCGGTGATCAGCATGGTGATCGCCGCGGCCAGCACCGGCATTGCCAGCAGCAGCAGAAACGCGGTGACCAGGATCGACCAGACGAACAGCGGCATCTTGTGCAGGGTCATGCCGGGGGCGCGCATGTTGAAGATGGTGGTGATGAAATTGATCGCGCCCATGATCGACGCCGCACCGGCAAGGTGCAGCGAGAAGATCGCAAAGTCGACCGCCGGACCCTGGCTGCCATAGGTGGAGAGCGGAGCATAGACCGTCCAGCCGGTACCCGCGCCGTTGCCGGCACCGCCCGGAACAAACGCCGAGAGCATCAGCGAACAGAAGCCCGCGACGGTCAGCCAGAACGAGATGTTGTTCATCCGCGGGAAGGCCATGTCGGGCGCGCCGATCATCAGCGGAACAAACCAGTTGCCGAAGCCGCCGATCATCGCCGGCATGACCATGAAGAACACCATGATCAAGCCGTGCGCCGTGATCAGCACGTTCCACAGATGCAGCGTCTGGTCGAAGCTGGGGTTCGCCTCGCCGAAGAAGTGGGCGAAGGTATCCAGCCACTGGATACCGGGGTGCGCCAGTTCGATGCGCATCATGCCCGAGACCGTGCCGCCGATGATCCCCGCGAAAATCGCGAAGATCAGATAGAGCGTGCCGATGTCCTTGTGGTTGGTCGACATGAACCACCGGGCGAAGAAGCCCGGCATGTGATGCTCGTCATGCGCATGCCCGTGTGCGTCGCCATGGGCCTGGAAGGTTTCGGGGACGGTGGTAGCCATGATCTCGTGAACCTTGTCTTTCGAATTCGGGCTTAGGCGGCGGGAGCCGGCGAGGCGGTAGCAGGCGCTGCGGCGTTCGCAGGCGCGGTAGCGGCCGGTGCCGGCGTTGCTGCGGCAACCGGCTCGGGCCGGCCATCAAGCTTGCTGTCGGACTGCGACAGCACCCAGGCATTGAATTTGGCGCGCGGCAGCGCCTCGACGACGATCGGCATATAACCGTGGCGGACACCGCACAGCTCGGAGCACTGACCGAAATAGACGCCCGGCCTTTCGATGAAAAGCACCTTCTCGTTGATCCGGCCAGGCACGCCATCGAGCTTGAACCACAGTGACGGCACGGCGAAGGCGTGGATCACGTCGGCGGCGGTGATCTGCATACGGATCGGCTCCCCGACAGGGACGACCATCCGATAATCGGCGGCCAGATGCTCGGGACCGTCATCGTCGGTGCGAAAGCGGTCGCCCGGCTTGAGCGATGGTTCGCCTTGGTCTTTGAGCATGTTCGAGACCACCTCGAACCCACCGTTGTCAGGATAGCTATAGGTCCAGAACCACTGATTGCCCGTCGCCTTGATCGTCAGCGCCTTGGCCGGCGCCGGTTTGAACTGCTGGGCCAGCAGGTCCATCGAGGGAACCGCGATAGCTACCAGGATGATCACCGGCACCAGCGTCCAGGCAATCTCGACGACGGTGTTGTGGCTGGTCTTGGAAGCGACCGGGTTCCGGCTCTTGCGGAAGCGGACGACCACATACAGCAGCAGCGCCAGAACAAATACCGAAATAAGGAACGAGATCCACAGAAGCGGACCGTCGTGCATCCAGCGCGCATAATGTCCTGTCGGCGAAAATTGCTGCTGCAGGCCGTATCTGCCGTCGACCGGCATGCCGATGCCCGGCGTCGGCTTCATCGGTGTGTATCCGCCGGGCGCGACGACGAAACGCGCCGGGTCGGCGGCTGCCGGATCAGCGGCTGCCGTCTGCGCAGCTGCTATAGAGGCCTGCACAGCCGGTGCGGGTGCCGCGACCGGCGCGGGGGTCGCAGCCGGCGTCGCGACGGGCGCGGCGATGGCGCCAGCGGCGCCTGGACTAACCGGTGACGCTACTGGCGGCGAAGCGGCCTGTCCCGGCTCGCCAGCCTGCGCCCAAGCGGCCTGCGGAGCAGCTAGCAGCAGCAGCGACAATCCCGCAGCCTTCATCCAAAGTCCCGCCGCGCGGGCCTGTTCGCCTGGTCTCATAGTGCTGCGCTTTCGCCTTCCGGTGCCGGCGAGAGGAACTGCCCCCTCTCGCGCCTTGGTCGTGTGTGGGCAAAGCCCCGCCGGCGCGGCCTATACGCGCGCTTGCGGGGCACCTCAAGCGCCTCTAGGGGATATTTTTGCCGGTCTGCACAAGCGCGCCCGGCGGTGACCTTAATCCCATCTGGAAGATGCCAAGCGATGCAGGATGACGAGATTCTCGCCGAATTCCGCGCGAGCGAGGCTTTGCTCGAAGGCCACTTCCTCCTGTCGTCGGGCCGCCACAGCGCGCATTACCTGCAATGCGCGCGCGTGCTTATGGATCCCATGCGCGCCGCCCGCCTCGCCGGGGCACTCGCCGGCACACTGCCGCGCGATCTGCGCAAACGCATCGGCAAAGTCGTTTCCCCGGCGATGGGAGGGATCATTTTCGGCCACGAAATGGGCCGCGCGCTCGGCGTCGAGGCGATCTTCGTCGAGCGCCCCGAGGGGGTTTTCGAGCTGCGGCGCGGGTTCAGGGTGAATCCCGGCGAGGAAGTTCTGCTGGTCGAGGATGTCATCACCACCGGTCTTTCCTCCCACGAGGCAATAAAAGCGGTCGAGGAGGCCGGCGGCAAGGTTATCGCTATCGCCGCGCTGGTCGATCGCACCTGCGGCGCGGTGGACCTTGGCCTCCCGTTCTATCCGCTGATCGCGCTTGAATTGCCGACCTACGCGCCGGGTGAAATCCCGCCAGAACTCGCCGCCCTTCCGCCGATGAAGCCGGGGAGCCGCGCCACGCCATGATCCTTCGGCTGGCTCAGGATGAGCGGATGCGGCTGCGGCTGGGGGTCAACATCGATCACGTCGCGACCATCCGCAACGCCCGCGGCGGCGATCACCCCGATCCCGTCCGTGCTGCGCAAGTCGTGGCCAGCGCCGGCGGCGACGGTCTCACCTGCCATCTGCGCGAGGACCGCCGCCACATCCGCGACGAGGATCTCGCCCGCATCCAGGCCGCCACCGGCCTGCCGCTCAACCTGGAGATGGCGGCCACCGAGGAGATGCTGGAAATCGCCCTGCGGCACAAACCCCACGCCGCCTGCATCGTGCCAGAGCGCCGCGAGGAGCGCACCACTGAGGGCGGGCTCGACGCCGCCGGCCAGCACAACCGCCTCGCCCCCTTCGTCGCGCGGCTGAACGACGCCGGAATCCGCGTCAGCCTGTTCATCGCTCCTGAAGTCCGCCAGCTGGAGGCCGCGATGCAGCTGCGTGCGCCAGTCGTGGAGTTTCACACCGGCGAATATGCCCATGCCGTGGGCGAAGAACGCGCACGGCAGCTGGCGAGGCTCGCCGAGATGGCGGCGCTGGCGGCGAAGAACGGGATCGAACCGCATGCCGGCCACGGGCTGACCTATGACAATGTCTCGGCGGTAGCGGCGATTCCGCATCTGGCGGAGCTAAACATCGGGCACTATCTGATCGGCGAAGCGATTTTCACCGGTCTGGAGGCAAGTATCGTGCGGATGCGCGAATTGATGGATGCGGCGCGATGAGATTGCCCCTCCCTCCCTCGTCTTCCCGGCGAAAGCCGGGATCCCGCTTCCTTCCCCCGTCCAAAAGCGGGACCCCGGATCATGTCCGGGGCGACGACCCATGGAAGTCGTCG
>JAYVWX010000122.1:0-10706 GCA_043785715.1 Novosphingobium sp.
TCCGCGCCAATCTTTGAAAGCGGGCTCCGCCGCGCCCGGGTGGGCGAAGCTAGCGCCGCCAATGACGCCGACTGGCGGTTGATTGATTCCGCCTTGCGCGAAAACCGCGCGGAAATCGCCGACGCCTGGAATGAATGGCTGTCGCAGACCGCCTCTATCGCTCCCCTGAGAGCGGCTTCAGAGGCCGCCCAGCTGGCGTTCGAGGGCGCGCTGCTGCAGGAGCGCGCGGGCCTGCGCACGACGCTGGATGTCTTGCAGCTGGCCCGCGAGCTGCTGGTGGCGCGCAGCAGCTACAACAATGCCACCGCCAACAGCTACGTCGCCCAGGCCCGTGTGCTGGCGGTGATTGGTGCGCTGGAACATCGCTGGCTGTTCCCCGGCGCCCCGGCATACGATCCCGACGATCATTACCAGCACACCCGTAACAACGGCACGGTGCCGATCCTTACGCCGCTCGTGCGCGCGTTCGATTCGATGTTTGTCGGCGGCGGCAACAACCGGGCAATTCGCGATCCGTCTGCTCCGCTGGCCGGCCCAGGTGCGCAGATACTGGTGCCGCAACCCGTTTCGGCACCAGCCCCTGTGCCCTTGGCAGCACCGGCGCCCTGAAACACGGAGAACAGCACCGCGCGCGGCGGAAAATTGCGCCGCGCCGGGGAAGCAAATTTCCGCCTAATTCGATCCCAGTATGAGCTGGTCGTTTGAACCGAAACTCACCGCGATGCCCGATGCCCGCAGCGTGTTGAAAGTCACATACTCGCCAGCGCTTTTTGAGGCGCTCAGGGTGTCGTACGCGACCGGGTCCATCAGCGGCTGAATCGCCGTCAAAATATCGGCCAGGCGAACCGAGATATTCTCGCCATCGGCGATCAGCAGCGGGACTTTTCCTGCCGGGGCACCGTTGATCACCGCCTCCACCTCCAACTCGATGCCACGGGCGCCATATTTGTAAACGCTGGCCCCCTGGTCCGGCGCGCCCACCGCGCCAGCCTCACCTTGCTGCGCAGCCAGGCCCGGGGTTCCCGTTGGCGTCGCCGGGGCGAGCGACGCGCTAACTTCTTCCTCATGAGATAGGACGCCGACTGGCGGTTCCATGCCTTTGCTTGCGGCCGTCACACCGGCCGGACCGGACGGCTGCGCCGGAAACGGAGCCACCGCGGAAGCGAGCAATGCATAGGATGCGCCCTGCGTAAGGTTGAATCCGACTTGGGTGGGTGACAGCTCCACCGGGGCGATTGGCGCATGAATTACTGGTGCAGCAAGAGGCGCGAAAGGCGCCCCGCGGTTTGCGGCGATCGGCCGCGAGGGCTGCTCAGCCGCTTGGCTGGGTGCGGCAACGTGCGCACTTGTCGGCAAAACAATACGAATGGTTCGCGGACTTGGCCCCCGGCTATTGGCCAACTTCGCCGGAGAGGCAACAATCGTTGCGGTTTCGGGAGTCGCGCGGATCGCCAAAGCTGATGTCAGGACGCCCGGGTCCGGTGCACGATCAGGGGGCACCTGCACTGTAAAACGCAGGACAGGACCAGCGACCCCGACCGCGCCCGGACCGGTAACCAGAAGCGCTGCCAGTACGGACCACCCCGCGCCGGTGTTGCCGCGTCCCGAATCTAGCCCTGACGAGATGTCCACGGTTCATGGTCCGAAGTTGTGAGGAAACCGAAATCTGTTTTTTGTCAGGAATGATACGAACGTAGCAGACGAAAGTTCCGACAGGAAAGGCAACTCCTATCGGAAGCCAGACAGCGGTATTTTCAAAGGAACTGGCGGAGACGGAGAGATTCGAACTCTCGGTGCCGAATTATCAGCACGACGGTTTAGCAAACCGTTGGTTTCAGCCACTCACCCACGTCTCCGGATCGCAGCAGCGAGCGGTGCCTATAGCGGCGGTCATTTGAGGCGGCAAGGGGGTCTGCGGCGGGATAAAATGGCGCAGCGCTCTCGTCCGGACGCAATTCTGACTCGGTTCGTCGCGCGGGCGGTGCCGGGCGGTGGCTGGTGGATTTTCAAGTCAGCGAGACTGCTGTCGGATGGGCGGGTGACGCCACCGGCCATTGGGGAACCAATCTTAGGGCGGTATCAACAGGGGCAAACCGCAATGATGCTATCAAGCAATTCCAATCCGCGCGCAGTATCGCGCTGGCTGGCGCTGGCCGCAGCGGCGATGCTGACCGGTCACGCGCTGGCCCAGACACCGAGTTCGCCGGCCGGCGAGGTGATCGGCCGCGGCTCCCCGTCCTCTCCCGAGCCACAAGTCCTGGCGCCGCTCCCGGGTTATTCTGGCGATGCCGCCGCCGATCCCGCCCCAGCAGTTGCCGGCTCCGATCGACACAACGCGCCTGCGCCCGCCGCTGGCATAGCCACGCCCGCGGCTTCCGCTCCCGGCGCCACCTACCGCAAGGACGATCTCATCGGCGCCGCGGAAGGCGTGTTCGGCAAAGGGGCCAAGGGCCTGGCCGGCGTTATCGAGGGGTTGCTGCGCAAACAGGGCGAACCCAACGGCTATATCGTCGGCCGTGAAGGGGGCGGCGCGCTGATTGTCGGGCTGCGCTATGGTTCGGGCACGCTGCATCACAAGATCGAAGGAACGCAGCCGGTCTACTGGACCGGGCCGTCGATCGGGCTGGACGCCGGGGCCAATGCCGCCAAGTCCTTCGTACTGGTCTATAATCTTCACGACACCGAGGATCTTTATCGCCGCTTCGGCGCCGGGGAGGGTCAGGCCTATTTCATCGCGGGCTTCCACGTCAGCTATATGCGGCGGGGCGATATTGTACTGATTCCAGTGCGCACCGGGGCGGGCCTGCGGCTCGGCATCAATGCCGGCTACATGAAATTCTCGCACAAGCAGAAATGGCTGCCGTTTTAGGGTACATTTTTCCGTAAGGGAAAACCGGTTCGCCAAAAATGGTGCGCCAGCGACGACTGCGCTGAGTTGCCGCGTTATTGCAAGAAGCCTTCTGTCCAGGCCCGCTCCGCCGCCCGGTTCGAGTTCAGGTTGGGGTCGGTATCGGCGAGATTGCGGGTGGCCAGCAGGACATCGCGGTGCAGCGGCTCGTCGAAATCGAGTCCGCAACGCTCGCCTTGGGTCCAGGCGATAGTGCAGAAGGCTTCGAACCGGCCCCATGTCAGCACGGCATTGCCGCTTGCCGGAATGCCGCGGCTGGTGGCGACCCTGGCGCCGGTTAGCGACAGGTCCAGCAGGGTTGCCGGCAAAGTTCCGTCCAATGTTATCAGCCGGGCTTCGAAACACAGGCGGAGCCGGCTGTGGCAGCGGCGGCCGACAGGCGCTTGTTGCGGACTGGTCAGCTGCGTGCCCATGCGGGAGTGTCTGCACCGATAGTGGCAAAGCCCGAGTTTGCCGGCGCATCGGTGGAATTGCGTAGCAGGCTGCCACCACTCTTGCCCGGCGCCGCGCGGAAGGCTATTGGCCCGCCCGCCATGCTCACCAACCTTCAGCAACAACCCCCCGACGCGCTGCTTGCGCTGATCAAACTGCACAACGCCGATGCCCGGCCCGGCCGGATCGATCTCGGCGTCGGGGTTTACCGCAATGGCCAGGGCGATACCCCGGTGTTCGGCGCGATCAAGACGGCGGAGAAGCGGCTGGTAGAAACACAGGATTCCAAGGCCTATCTTGGGCCGGAAGGCGACATGGGCTTCGTCACCGCGCTGATGCCCTATGTGTTTGGCGGCGGCAATCCGACGATGAATGGCCGGATCGAAGGCATGCAGACGCCGGGCGGCACCGGCTCGCTGCGGCTGGCGCTGGCGATGGCCAAGCGGGCGCAGGTCGCGAATGTGTGGATGGGCGCGCCAAGCTGGCCCAACCACGCCCAGATCTGCGCCGACCTTGGCATGACCATGAAAACGTTCAACCATGCCACCAGCGACGGCGCTGCCGACATGGTGGCTCTGCGCGCCGCCATCGCCGAAGCAGCGCAAGGCGACGCAATCCTGCTGCACGGCTGCTGCCACAACCCCACCGGGATCGATTATGCCAACGGCGATTGGGATGAGATCGCCGGCCTTATCGCCGAGGCCAGGCTGCTGCCGATCCTCGATCTTGCCTATCAGGGGCTTGGGGTGGGCATGGAGGAAGATGCCTATGGCGTGCGCCGCGTGATCGCTTCAGTGCCCGAGGCGATTGTCGCCTACAGCTGCGACAAGAACTTCGGCCTCTACCGCGACCGCACGGGCGCGCTGTATGTGATGATGGCGCAAGCCTCGCAGCTGTCGGCGGTCATGTCGAACGGCCATGCGCTGGCGAGGGCCAATTGGTCGCAGCCGCCCGATCACGGCGCGGCAGCGGCGCGGATGGTGGTGGAAGATAAGCCCTGACCCGGCAATGGCTCGATGAGCTCAGCGCGATGCGCGCCCGCATGTGTCAAGTCCGGGCACGGCTGGCCGATGCAGGCAAGGTGGGCGGCGTCGATCTCTCCGCTATCGGGCGGCAGCACGGGCTGTTCTCGGTCATTCCTTTCACGCCGGAGCAGGTGCAGGCGATGCGGGTGAAGCATGGGATTTATTTTGCCGGATCGGGCCGGATCAATATCGCCGGGCTGACAATGGGCAACATCGACCAATTTTTGGCGGCGGTGGCGGATGTGACAGGCTAGGGGACAAGCGGCGGCCAGGGCGATCGCCACCGTCGCTCCCCACCCTCGTACCGTTTTTCAACGTGGAGGCACAGGAAAGTTGTTCAGGTGCTCACGAAATTTTGCACCATCGGTGATCCAGGGCGACCGCCTTGTGGCCGATAGCAGCTTCAATCGAACTTCGCCGCCATCGTATGAAATCCGACCGCGCACGTCATACGTCGCAACGGCAGTATACCGCCCTGGCGCACCTTTGCCGTAAAGCATGGGGCGGACAGCGTCGGAATTAACTTTCACGGTTCGGCCACACTTTGGATCTGTGAACAGAATTCCGCCATGTGGTGATGCTGCAATTTCAACAATTTCACCGCGCCATTGAACCTCGACGCCTTGCCAAAAATGTTTATTGGCAGGCATTTCGCAAAGGCTTCTGGACGTCTGCATTGAACAGGCGGAACAGGTGATCGAAAAAATGACGGTATAGGAAAATCTCGTCACGCCCGCAGGCTCTGCATCCGCTGCAGGTAGCGCGCCAGCACGTCGATCTCGAGGTTCACGCCGTCGCCCGGCTTCAGCGCCCCCAGCGTCGTCACTTCGGCGGTATGCGGGATGATGTTGAGAGCGAAGTGGCAGCTGCCATCAGGCTGATCGGCCACTTCGTTCACCGTCAGCGACACGCCATCCACCGTAATCGAGCCCTTCGCCGCCAGGTAGGGCGCCAGTTCGCGCGGGGCGGCGATACCCAGGCGCAGCGATTCGCCCTCCGGGCACACGCCAACGACCTCGCCGACCCCGTCGACATGACCGGTGACGATATGGCCGCCAAGCTCATCACCAAGCCGCAGCGCCGGCTCGAGATTGAGCTGCCTCCCCGTCTGCCACCGGTCCGCTACGGTGCAAGCGGCGGTTTCGCCCGAAATATCGACCGAAAACCAGGCATCGCCGGCGCTGCCGCCGCGGCCGGTCACGGTCAGGCATGTACCCGAACAGGCAATCGACGCGCCGATGGCGATCATGTCGGGATCCCATGGGCAGGCGATGGTGGCGTGCAGGTCGCCGCCCTGCCGGGCGTCGCGGATGGTGCCTACGGCAGTGACTATTCCGGTGAACATGGGGAGCGGCTGTAGACTTCGAGCGTGTCGCTGCCAAGCCGGCGGCGTTCAGTCATGCGCCACTGGCCGTGCGCCGCATCGAGCCCGGTGAGACCGATATCGCCGATGCCCGGCTGACCGCCGCCGATGACGATCGGCGCGCGGTAGATCATCAGGCGGTCGACCAGCCCGGCCTTGAGGAATGCCGCCGCCGCCCCGGCCCCGCCTTCGACGAGCAGATACTGCACGCCCTCCATATCGCGGATTGCATCCGGCGACGGCAGCGCGCGCCAGCCTTCCGGCGCTTCGCCATGGGTCAGCACCCAGCGTTCCGGACTGCGTTCCTCAAGGCCGGGGAGGCGGACATCGAGGCTTGGCGCATCGGCGCGCAGGGTGCCGCCGCCGACCAGTATGGCATCGGCCCTCGCCCGCATCGCATGGTAATGCGCACGCGCCGCGGCGCCGGTGATCCAGCGGCTGGTCCCGTCCGCCAGCGCGATGCAGCCGTCGAGCGAGGTCGCCAGCTTGAGCGTGACTTCGGGCCGGCCCAGACGGCGCTGCATCAGATAGCCCGAGAGACTGGCCTCAGCCTCGGAGGAATCGACAACGTCCGCAGCGATGCCGGCCGCCCTAATGCGGGCCAGGCCCTTGCCAGCGGTGCGCGGGTCAGGATCCTCGCAGCCAATCACCACGCGCGCCAGACCCGAGGTGGCGACCAATTCGGCGCAGGCCGGGCCGCGCGCCGATCCATGCGCGCAAGGCTCCAGCGTAACATAAAGCGTTGCGCCCGCCGCTGCGTCACCGGCCCCGTCCAGCGCCATCGCCTCGGCATGCGGGCGGCCCCCTGCCCCGGTCCAGCCGCGGGCCAGCACGCGCCCGCCATGCACGATGATCGCGCCGACTGCTGGATTGGGCCGGGACAGCGGCCGCCCGCGCGCCGCGACGCTTGCCGCCGCCGCCAGCCAGCGCGCATCCTCGCCCGCCAGCCTAGTCACGCGCGCGCCAGTCTATTCACGCGCGCCATAGACCTGCGGCTGACGGCGGCGGATCGCTTCCGCCCCGGCCTGCGCGGCGCGGGCCTCGGCGGCGCGCTCGTCGGCCGCCCGTTTATCGATGGCCGCGACATCCATGCCGGAAACCTCCCCGATCTTCCGGTAAATCTGCCGCACCTCTTCCTCGCGCTTCGCCATTTCGGCAGCCTGCCGTTCCTTGCGCCGCTGATTGACGATATTGGAGGCGAGAATTTCGGCCTCGCTGCGGTCGGCACGCCAGCTGGTGATATAGGTGATATGCGGCGGCTTCGGCAGTCCGCGCAGTTCTTCCTGGGAGAAAACCAGAAAAATGCCGAGCGGCGGCAAGGCGGCGAGCAGCATGAAGCGCCAGCGGTTGGGGCCGGCTTGGCGGAATACGGTGATCAGGTCACCAATGGCATCGCCGGGACTAACATCCCGCCACATGCCGCCACGTCTGAAAAGGCTCATGCGCGGTTAGATAGGGGCTAGAGGCGTGAAGTGCCAGCGGTCGATGATCGCTCAGCCAAACGTCGCGTGAAGCCCCCGCCCTTCGCGTTTCAGCCAGCGGTTGGCCGCGGCAATGTCGTCTTCGTAGATCTCGGCCACCAGGCGATGAAACCGGGGGCTGTGGTCGAAGTGCACGAGATGCGCGACTTCATGCGCGACAACCGAGCGGCGCACGGCATCGGGCGCCATCACCAGCCGCCAATTCAGCCGGACGGTGCCTTTGGCACTGCAGCTGCCCCAGCGCCGCCGCGCGTTCGACAGCGCCAGCCGGGCCAGCGGCTGTTCGGCGCGGAGGCAATAATCGGCAAGGTCTTCAGCGAATATCCGTCGCGCTTCAGCCTCGAGCCAGCGGCGCAGGCGCATCGGCAGGGTGGCGACCGGCCCGCCGATCAGGATCGTCCCGTCCTCCAGGCGCACCCGGCGCGGTGCGGTTTCGCCATGTTCGATTCGCAACGGGTCGCCGCGAAAGGCGATCCTGCCGCCCGGTTTTGGTGCATTTGTCTCCGGTACCGCCTCTAGCTGCCGGGCCAGCCAGGCGGCGCGCGCGCGGGCGAATGTCAGGGCCTCGCCGGTACGGCCCCAGCGCGGCATCGAGACCCGCACCTCGCTGCCATCGGGAGCCAGCCGAAGCGTCAGCCGGCGGGCATGGGCCAAGCGGCGCACGATGATCGGCAGGCGGCGCTCGCCGATCTCGATCACCGGCACGGCGCGCGGATCCCGCTTCAGCCAGTCAATCATCGACGGCCCCGTCTTCCTTGCGGGGCCCATCTCCCTCTTTGCGGTGCCAATCGCCTTCCTTGCGGAGCCAATCTCCCTCTTTGCGGAGGACGTGCTGCTCGATTGGGCCCGCCCTGTCCTCGGACACCACCCGGCCAACCACCGAGGCGCCGGTGCGGTGGACCGCGTCGCGGTCGCCGGAGATCAGATAGTGCCACGGGGGCAATGGCTCGCCATTGGCGCGCAGACGGTAGGCGCAGGTGGCTGGCAACCATTCCACCGCAGCAGCAAGACGCGGGGTCAGGCGCAGGCAGTCGGGTACATAGGCGCGCCGGTGGCGGTAATCCTTGCAGCGCGCGGTGCCGGTATCGAGCAACCGGCAGGCGACATTGGTGAAATGCACCTCGCCGGTATCCTCGTCCTCCAGCTTGTGCAGGCAGCACTGGCCGCAGCCGTCGCACAGCGCCTCCCATTGATCGCGGGAGAGCGATGCGATGGGTTGCTCCCAAAACGGTGCCGCAGGCTTCAGCGCACCCATTTTACCAGCTCCGCCTCGACCGCCTGCGGCCCCTGGTCGATCGGCAGCATGGCGATTGGCTCGCCCTGACGGCCCATCAGATACCCAACCCGGCTGTGGTCCATCAGATAGCCGCCCGCCGTATCCTTGCCCCGTGCGGCGTAAGCACCGAACGACCTGGCGGCGGCGGCGATGTCCGCCGGCGGCCCGGTCAGCCCGATCAGCCGCGGCGAGAAAGCGGCGGCAAATTCTCCGACGACCGGCCCGGTATCGCGCGCCGGGTCGATGGTGATGAAGATCGGCTGGACCTGAGCCGCAAGCTGCGGCTGCGCCTTCTCAAAGCGCGCGAAGCCCTGCATCATTGCACCGACATCCATCGGGCAGGCATCGGGACAAAAGGTGTAGCCGAAATAGACGATGCGGTATTTTCCGGCGAAATCCTGCCAGCGCACTGTCCACCCATTCTTGTCGAGCAGCGAAAACGGCCCGCCAATCGCCGCGCCAGCCAGCGGCGGGCGTTCGGCGGGTGTCTGCGAGCCGCATCCCGCGATTGCCAAGGACATAAAAAATACGGCAAAGACATGGAATCGCGGGGACATGGCGAAGCGGTTCATGGTCTGCTAAACTGATCCGCGCAAGAGGGCGAAGGTCGGTTCGTCGTCGGTTACGGCAGGCTCGCAGCAGGAGATGAGTTCAGTGGGGAAGCCAAGGATCGTCGCGCGCATTGTCCTGGCGCTGCTGGCCGGCGCATTGATTGCGCCTGGCAGCGCGCAGGCGCAATTTTCCAAAAGCTACAAATTCCTCGAAGCCGTCCGCAAGAAAGAAGGCGGCGCGGTCAGCGATGCCTTGGACGAGCCAGGCTCGAACATCGTCAACACGCGCGATGGCACCACCGGCGAGACCGGGCTGCATATCGTCACCGCGCGGCGCGATATGACCTGGATGGACTTCCTCATCGGCAAGGGCGCCAATGTCGACGCACGCGACGGGCGCGGCACCACGCCGCTGCAGATCGCGGTCAATCTCGGCTTTCAGGAAGGGGTCAGCCTGCTGATCGCCAACAAGGCGCGGCTCGAAGAGCCCAACACCGCCGGCGAGACGCCGCTGATTTCCGCGGTGCATCGCCGCGACATCGCAGTCATGCGGATGTTGCTGAAGGCTGGCGCCAATCCCGACCGGGCCGACAATTCCGGCCGCTCGGCCCGCGACTATGCCCTGCTCGACGGGAAAAGCAGCGTGCTGGTTTCGGAAATCGAAAGCGGCGCCAAGCCCAAGGGTCTGCGCAGCGGGCCGCAGCGGACTTACGGTCCGGCCTTATGAGCGCGTTGGTCGACCTGACGCTGGATGAATTGCGGCTGGCGCTGGCCCCGGCCATCGCCAGCGCGGCGACCTTCGACGGGTGGAGCAAGACCGCGGTTGCGGCCGCCGCGCGCAGCGAGGGCGTCGATCCGGCGGTTGCGGCGCTCGCCTTCTCCGGCGGCGCGATGGACATGATCGCGGCCTGGATCGCCGCTGTCGATGCCGCCATGGAACAGACCTTCGCCGACGATGCCTTGACCGGCCTGTCGGTGCGGGCGCGCATCCGCCGGCTGGTCGGCTTCCGGCTCGAAGCGCTGGCCGGGCGCGAGGAGGCGCTGCGCCGGACTTTGGCGATCATGGCGATGCCGCAGAACGCCGCGCAGGCGCTGAAGCTGGGCTGGTCGAGCGCTGACGCGATGTGGCGGCTCGCGGGCGATACCGCGACCGATTACAACCACTACACCAAGCGCATGACCCTGGGCGCGCTCTACGCCTCGACCCTGGCGGTGTTTGCCCACGACGAGAGCGAGGGCTTTGCCGATACCAAGGCGTTTCTCGAACGGCGGATCGATAACGTGATGCAGTTCGAGAAGCTCAAGGCGCAGTTTTTGAAGCCCGATGCCGAACGCTTCAGCCCGGCGCGGCTGCTGGGGCGGTTGCGCTATCCGGCACGGTAGCCTTCCCCTCTCCCCTCCGTGGGAGAGGATAGTGTAGCTTGCTCGCGTGCGAGCTAGCGAAACTTGGTGAGGGGGTGAGGTCGTGCGTTACGCAAGTCCCCCTCACCAACTTCGCCTAGTTCGCGTCGCTCACAAGGCTTCGTATCCTCTCCCACGGAGGGGAGAGGGGAATTGGCCAGCGCCTCTCACGGTTAATGCGAATCAGTTGCAAGTAGCCGCAACATCTGCCACGCCCGCAGCGTGCAGCTCGACGAACTTCCCCTTGGCCAACCCGCGCGGATTACCGC
>JAYVWX010000123.1:0-7804 GCA_043785715.1 Novosphingobium sp.
AGCGTCGGCAGCCGCGGCGACTTCGGCCTTCTGATCCAGGCGCTTGGCCAGTCGACCCGCGCCAATCTGCTCTCGACGCCCAGCGTCACCACGCTCGACAACCAGCCGGCCGAGATCGTCGTTGGCCAGAACGTGCCATTCCGCACCGGCAGCTATGCCACCGACGGCAACACCACCACCCCCTTCACCACGATCGAGCGCGCCGATGTCGGCATTACCCTGCGCGTGGTGCCGCGGGTGCATGACGGCGACACCATCCGGCTGGAGGTCAACCAGGAAGTGTCGTCGCTGGTTGGCAGTATCGCCGGCGCCGCCGACCTCGTCACCAATCGCCGCTCGATCCAGACCACGGTGCTCGCCGACGATGGCCAGACCATCGTGCTTGGCGGGCTGATCAGCAGCGACCAGATCCGCACGCACAGTCAAGTGCCGGTGCTCGGCGACATCCCGATCATCGGCGAGCTGTTCAAGAGCCGCCGGGAATCCAAGACCCGGCGCACATTGTTTGTGTTCCTGAAGCCGACTATCTTGCGCGATTCGGCGTCAATCGCGGCCGCTTCGGCCGAGAAATATGACCGCATTCGCAATGCTGAAAGCGCCCAGCAGAGCGAACCCAGCTTGCTGCTTGAACCCCCCAGGGCACGGTTGCCGAGCGAAATCGACGGGATTTACTGAACACTGGAACTATTCAGGGCACGGCAAATGCCAGACTTGAAAACACCGTGTTGAAGTCCGCGCGCTGGTTTCCGTGAAGGGGCACAGCCCAAACCACATTCATCTGCCATTTGCCGGGGTGCGGAATGGTGAAAACAGCGGCGCCGGCCGCATTGGTGCGCTGCACCCCGGCGGGTTCCGCATCGGCGTCGAGATCGGTCAGCTTGACCAGCGCGCCGGCGAGCGGTCGGCCCTTCCACAGCACCCGAACCGGCATTGCGCGTGTCGTTCCCAGCGCGCCCGGATGGCGGCCGGGCACAATTTCAAGCTGCAGATTGACCGGGCGGATGACCCGCGCGATCGAGGCTGCATCGATAGGGCCAACCTGGACGATCACCTTGGCGCGGCGGCTGTAAATTTCGCGTCCGTCGGTTTTCTCCTGCCCAAGTTTTTGGCGCTGGGCAATGATCGGGGTGACGCCTTCGGCCTTGACGTAATCGTTGAACCGCAGGAACGGCAGTTGGCTGGGGGTCGTCGTCGATTGCAGGATGAAGATATAGCTTCCCGGTCGCACCAGCGGCACCAAAGCATCGAAGCCTGGTCCGCCGATCGAGAGATTGCTCTTGCGGTCGACCAGGCCATCGGGGCCGATCGTCTTGAACAACACGACATTGCTGTTCGCCGCGCCCCAGCGCTCGCGCGCGCTGCCGTGTCCGACCAGCATGGTCAGCAGAACAGTCGACCCGGCGGGCGGATTGAACAGGCGTGGCTGCATCCAGAAATCGTGCGCCACTGCCGGAAAAGCCGCCAGCGCGGGCAGCACGGCGAGCCATAAGTTGCGCATCGCGAAATCCTTTTCTAAGCCGTGACCAGCCGACTGTGCATGGCCGATCAGCGCACCCCCGCGCAAGGACCAGTGATTTGACCGCCGTGCGCAAATTTCTGGTTTCTGCATCGCTGATTTTGCTGGCAGCGGCGACGCCGGCGGCGGCGCATAATGCGGCGTCGCTCTCGCTGTCCTTGAGCGGCGGGTTTCTGCATCCGCTGTCCGGGCCGGACCATTTGCTGGCAATGGTCGCGGTTGGACTGTGGGGCGCATTCCTCGGGCGGCCGCTGATCTATCTGCTGCCTGTGGTGTTTCCAACGGTGATGGCGCTGGGCGGCGTACTCGGCATGGCCGGTGTGCGGTTTCCGCCGGTCGAATTCGGCATCGCCGCCTCGGTGATCGTATTGGGCACCGCAATCCTGTGCCGCTGGCAGGCGCCGGCCTGGCTGGCGGCGCCGATCGTCGCGGTGTTCGGCCTGTTTCACGGCTATGCGCATGGCCTTGAGCTGCCCTCGATGGCCGATCCGCTTGGCTTCAGCCTCGGCTTCGTGCTGGCGACTGGTTTGCTCCATGTCCTCGGTATCGCCATTGGCCTGCTGCGCACCCGTCCGCGCGGCGAGGGAGTGCTGCGCCTGGGCGGCGGTCTGATCGCGCTTGCCGGCTGCTATTTCCTTGCCGCCGCGATAACCAGCAGATGAAGGGCGCGGCAATCGCTGCCGGGCTGCTGCTCGGGGTGCTGTCGTTCGCGCTGGCTTTCCTCCCCCGCAAGACCGCGCTGATCGCCGCAGCTGTCGCTGCGCTGGCGGCTGTAGCGGCGCATGCGGTGGGCGGCGTAACGGATACCGCGGCCTTTGCCGGGTGCTGGATCAGCCTTATCCTTGCCGCGCTGGCGGTCTATTGGCCCCAGCCGCTCGCTGGCCATCGCTGGGCGACCTTTGCCCTGGCGCTCAATGCGGGGGTGTGGGCCGGGCTGGTCGAGGCAAGTGAGGGCCTCGCCACGCCGCTGCCAAGGGCGCTGCTGGCACTGCTCTTGGGATTGCCCGCAGCCTGGTGCATCGCGCGGGGGTGGACCATCGTCCCCCGGGTGGTGACCAGCTGGTTTCTGGCCGCCGCGCTGCTGACCGCAACGATCCCGATGCTCATCGTCCATCCGGGCTATGTCCCGGACCACCGTTTATAGCGCCGTTATTCTCACCGCTTGGCCGGCAGCACCAATTCGCGGCGCTCTCCCGCGCGGGCCATGGTGACGCGGTCCGCCGCAGCCGAGACGAGAGTCCAGCCCATCAGGCTGTCGCCGATCCGCAGCACAGTGGTTTTGCCCCAGGCAGGCCTGACCAGCACATCGACATCGCCCGGCAGCCGCCCGGCGACCCCGACGAGCGCGAATGCGGGCGCATCGGTTTGCCGCGGCGGCGGGGTAACCGGCGGTGCCGCGTTGGCCGCGACAGTGGGTACTGCGGCCAGCGGGCCCTGCACAATTGCTATCGGACTCACTTGCCCAGACGGATCGCGTGGCCGTTCGCGATCGCTGCCCGCCGCCAGCATCAGCAGCGCGCCAGCCGACAGCGCCAACAGCAGTGCCAGTCCGCCTATCCCCGCACGCGCCCAGCGCCGGTGCCGCTGCCCGGGTGCAACATAGCCGAACGCGCGGCCTTGAGCGTCGGTAACGGTGAGCGACCGGGGTTTGAGTTGGCGCTCGATCGGGGCAATCCGGCGATCGAGCCATTCTGCGCGCGCCAGCGTGATCGTAATGCGCCCGGTTACGGGATCGGTTGCTGGCGCAGTCCAGCGGAGATGGTCGGGTACGACCGGCGCGGCCGCTTGCAGCATGCGGCGCAGCTCGCGCCGGCTGGCGGGCATTTGCGGCAGATCGAGGCTGAAGGTTTCGGTTTCCGCAACCAGCGCGGTGATATCGGCCTTGGCGCCGAGTGCCGAATGCAGCGCTTCCCACCCGTCCGCACCGCCGAAACCAGCAATTGTACGCCCGTCGATGGACACATCCAGCACCCTGTCGCGCGTGATGTGCAGGACTGCGCCGCCACGCAAGCTCACAGGATGCGCCACACTACAGCCGCCGCGATCAGCAAACTTCCGCTCAGCCGCACCAGCCAGGCAAAGCTGTTGGTGCTGGCATCGGCGCGAGCAGCGCAGGTGGCGGCGATCTTCGCCGATGCCTCGGCAAGATCGCCGCGCTGCAGCAATGCGGCATCGAGCGGCGCCAGATTCAGTGCCAGCGCCAAACTCTCCCGCTCCGCCGGAAAATCGCTTGCGCCCGGAACCAGCGCGCCAAGCCGGGCCAGCCCTGCCCGGATTGCGACGGCAGGCGGAACCGGCAGCCGGGCCATCGCTTCGGTAATGGCGAGGATTTCGGTCCGAAGCCAGTCACCAGGAGGCCCTCGGCCAGCGAGGCGGCGGCCGTGTGCCCAGGCCAGGATCGCCGCGGCAACAATCGCCATTGCCGCCCCGGGGGCAATCGTCCGCCAGGCAAGAACGGCGAGCGGAGCCAGGGCTGCGAGTTCCCAGAGCGCGTGCCGCGCAGGCGCACGCCGCCGGGATATGGCGATCTGCAGCATGACGATCCGTGCAAATGCAAGGCGCCGGTCGGTCCCGGCGGGACAAGCGGCGAGCACTTCGGCAAGCCAGATGGATTGCCTGCCGCCGCTGCTGAGAGCAGTGTCGAGCGGCTGGCCCAGCTCCAACTGCGCGGCAATCCGCAGCAAATCCGGCGCATACCGCGCTCGCCAGGGGTGCAGCGTTAGCAGGATGGAACCAGCCTCTGCCAAACCTGCACCGGCTTCGAACAGGCGCGCCAGCGGTTCCAGCGCGGCTTCATCCTGCCCCGTGCCAAGCCGCCTGGTCAGTCGTCCGAACAGGCTCTCAGGATTGCGGTACGCTGCTGACGTCGGGGTTGGCGCAGCCGCGAAAGCTATATGATCCGCAAGGCGCGCCGATATCTCCGCCGGGCTCAGCTCGACCGCGGCGATGTCCAGCCCGGTGGCAAAGCGCAGCCCGGCAATCGTGCGGGCATCGCCGGCGTCGGCCATGCCGACCACCAGCCGCCGGCCGGACAGCTCAAGCAGCACGACCTCGCGATCGGCCAGGAAAGCCGGGTTCAGGCCGGCGCTGTAGAGATCAATGGGGCGGGTCATGCAACTCAGCAAGAAGTGGCGGCTTTTCGGAGGACTGGCGTGCTTAGGGCGATGCCCGGGAAACTGGGGCAATCGCCCCAACCATGCAAGCGCTTTGCATGTCGCGCTGCTGGCAAAACTTCGCAGTGAAGCGGCATCCGGCAAGCTGAGGCGGCCGATAACGCACCAACCTTGCCGACACCCTGCAAATAGATGCCGGCCAGTGGCTTTATCAATCACCGATATAATGGTCGGGGAGACAGGATTCGAACCTGCGACCCTCTGCTCCCAAAGCAGATGCGCTACCGGGCTGCGCTACTCCCCGACCGGGGGTATTTGCATTCGGGCGATGGTGGGCCCGGCAGGACTCGAACCTGCGACCGAGCCGTTATGAGCGGCCAGCTCTAACCAACTGAGCTACAGGCCCGTTTCACCGCGCCCGCCAGCGCTGGGGACGCAGCCGGACGGCGGGGCGTTAGCTTGCGGCGCCCTGCTAGGCAAGCTTCGCCGCCGCCATAATCTCGCCGACACTGGTGGGGGCGATGTTGCGGCGGGCGAGATGAGCGAATACCTGCCGCCACCAGTCGTAGAATCTGTCGAGTTCGTCGCCGTCCCGCACATAGGTTGTATTGCCGGGAACCAGCGAAGGACTGTGGAAGGAAAACACCAGAACCGGTAGCCCCTCGGCGATCGCCGCGTCGATACCGCGAATCGCCTCCGCGACATTCACCCCTTCCGGCGTGAGCGGGATGCGCTCCAGCAGGCCGAGGCGCGACAACACCCCGCGCAGCCGCGGCACGCGCCACATTATGGCGTGCAGCCAGTCACCGGTCCGTCGCAACAGCCCGCAATAGACGGTCGTCAACGGCAGTTCGAGCAGTCCGGAGTTGCGGCTCAGCCAATAGGGCCGGGCGGGATGCTGGCGGTAATTGGGTCCGCCGGCCGAACTATAGTCGAAGCGCGCCCGCACCGATGTATCGATGGCGATACCGCCCTGGGCAAGGATTTCGGCGGTATTGGCGCCCGCGCCGTAGCGGCCGCAGCGATAGATACGGGGCGCAGTGCCGAAGTTGCGCTCAATCGTTGCGCGCAGCTCGGAGAATTTCGCTTGTTCCAGGTCTTTCGGCAAATTCCCACAGAAACTATTGAACGAATTTACCTCTTCTTCGTGCGGCGGATTAACCCAGGGATGCAGCTGTACGCCGATTTCGGCGGTGCCTGCCTGAATCGCCGGTCGGAGAATCTCGGCAGCCGCGGCCGATGTGGCGACCGGATAATCAACGAGGAACACTGGCACCACGCCAAAGCCCTGGCAGAATTGCAAGAACTTGCGAATGGCCGGGACGGCGACAACGCTGTGCTGCTGCCGGTCCAGCGGCGCGGCCCAATCAAACTCTTCCTCGGTGTCGACGGTCAGCAGGAACCGTTTGCCGAAGTCGTCGTCAAAGCAGATGCAGTCCGGCGCTTGCGGTACATCGCAGATCCGGACGTCCCTCAACTTCGCGGTGCTCCCAAGTCTAAGGGCCGCGCGGACAGCCTTATCGCGCCGCGCCGCTGGTACCTTCGACCGTGCTATGGGCGGCCTTGGCTGCGGTCAAGTCCGGCAAGTGCAACTCGAGGGTCTCGCCGTGCCGCTGCAGCTTACCGCCGGCCGCCGCCGCTTCGGCTGCCGCCAGTCGCAGGCTGAAGCCGGAACCGAACACGCCCGCGGACAGGGCGTGGGCTGACGAGCCATCTGCGGCGGACAGCCGGTCCGGCTCTGGCAGAGCGAGACTGGCCGGCAACTGCATGGCCAGCACCGCCATCTCCCCGCGCCGCATGACGCGAAGTTTTAGAAATTCGCCGGGCCTGGCCGCCCCAGCCAGCGTCGCCAACAGGCGCCAGGCCAGACGGTCAGCCTCTTCCCGGGATAGCGCCACGGCAAGCGGCCCATCCGATTCGATCACCAAGGCGAAACCGCTGCCCCGCGCGCCGGTGAAATGACCGAGCTGATCGACAGTCGCGGCGAGCACTTCGGCGAAGTCGCAGTCGCCGGTTTCCAGCTCCTGCTTGCCACTTTGCAGCCGGGCCAGCCGTTCCAGCTCCTCGAAGCCGGCAAGCATGCGCGCGGCGTCGGCGGCTATCGATGCCGCCAGCGCCCGGTACTCATGCGGCGTGGGACCGAACAGCTGCTGCTGGATAACTTCGGCGAAGCCCTGGATGGCGCTCACCGGCGTACGCAATTCATGCAGCAATTGCCGCATGCGGTCACTTTCGCTTTCGGCGGCTGCGAGCGGTATTGGCTCGGCCTGCGTGCGCTCGACCCGGCGCAGGCGGCCGGTGAATCCGATGAAACGACCCGTCTGCAAATCGAAGCATGGTATGCCATCGACCTGCCAGGTGCCCGAAATGGCGGGGGCGCCGGCAATCTCGATGATAGCCGCGCGAATCGGCTGACGGTGGCGCATTGCCTCAGTCAGCGCCTCGGGGGCTATAACGGCGGCGGTCGCATCCGCGCCGGTCAGGCGGAGCCCGACCGCCATCGGCGCCATGCCGGGATCGCTCCACACAATCCGTCCGTCCGGGTCGGTGGCAAAGTCGAAGGCGCGCAGGCGCGGAGCAGAGCGGTGAGAGGACGCTACCGCCCGCCGCGAATCGTTTGCGCCGATCGGCATTTCCACCGGCTGGCGCGATTTCCGAAAATCCTCGATCCGCCGGACGATGGCGCCGAAGCCGCCGCCCGGCGTGGCTGGCAGGTGCCGAGGCTCCCGTTGCGCGGAAGCCTGCGCCAATGCCGCCTGCACCAATGCCGTCTGCGCCAGTGCCGCGTCGCTCTCGCCCGGCGGCAGTCCGCGCAGGACCATGCCCAGCCGCTCGAACAGTGCTTCGGCCCGGGGACCGAGATCGCGCCGCTCGCGCACCAGCCCGCGCGCGGCGACCGGCAGTGCGGGGGCCAGGTCAACCCATTCATCTTCGCTCAGCCGGGCCTGGGATATCGCCGCGGCGGCGACGACCGGCTCGGCGCTGGCCAGCAGCGCCACCAGCAGCGGATTGCGCAGCCGCAATCCGGGATCGCGCAGCATGGCGGCGCGGTCGGCGGGATCGATGGATTTCGCCAGCTCGCCAAGCCGGTCGCAAGCCGCATCGATCTGCGGGCCCTGCGTTTCGATCGGCAGGGTTCCGAGCAGGTCGAGCAGCTGCCGGTACTGGATGCGCG
>JAYVWX010000124.1:0-3417 GCA_043785715.1 Novosphingobium sp.
CGGTTGCTGGGCATGGTCGATTCCTCATTCGAGCCGGACCGCACCGGGAGGACACAGTCCCGGAAAGATTCAACAATTTCGCCCTTCGCTATCGGCAAAAAGGGTGAATAATGCGTTAGCCTTGACGCATTTGACGGGAATTATTGGGTTATTGTTCAGCCAGTCCCATAAGGAGACAGGCCTGCTGCGACTGGTTAAACCAGCATTTCGCGCGCGGGCCCCTGCCCCAGGAATGCCGCCGGACTGGCGCTGGCCCCGTAGGCGCCGGCGCAGAAGATGGCGACGAGATCGCCAACTTCGGCCCGCGGAAAGCCGGCTTTGTCGGACAATCTGTCGAGCGGGGTGCACAGGCAGCCGACAATCGAGGCTTCCTCGTCAATTGGCGCGGTGAAGCGGGTGGCGATGGCGGCGGGATAGTTGCGCCGCACCACCGTGCCGAAGTTGCCGGACGCGGCGAGCTGGTGATGCAGGCCGCCATCTGTGACCAGAAACACTTCGCCGTGACTGATTTTACGGTCGATGATCCGGGTCAGGTAAACTCCTGCTTCGCCAACCAGATAGCGGCCAAGTTCAATGCAGAATCGCGTCTCGGCCAGCACCGGCGGGAGCTTGGCGAAACGGGCCTTCAGCGCCCCGCCGATGGCGGCGATGTCGAGCGGTTCGTCGCCGGGAAAATAGGGAATACCGAAGCCGCCGCCGAGGTTGCAATGGGGTAGCGGCGCGCCGCTCGCCTCGGCCAGCTGCGCCGCCAGTTCAAGCGTCCGGGCCTGGGTTTCGATGATGGCCTCGGCACCGAGCGCCTGACTGCCGGCGAAGATATGGAAGCCTCGCCACTCCGCCGGGCTGGCGATGATCCGCCGGGCAAGCTCGGGCACACGCTCGGCATCGACGCCGAACGGCTTGGCCCCGCCGCCCATCTTCATTCCCGAACCCTTGAGATCGAATTCCGGATTTACCCGGATGGCCAACCGGGGCCTGAGACCTTCCTTGCCGGCAATCGCCAGGGTGCGGGCGAGTTCGCCTTCCGATTCGATATTGAGTGTAACCCCGGCCGACATCGCCGCTTTCAGTTCGGCATCGCGCTTGCCCGGCCCGGCAAAGCTGATGTCTGACGCCGTGACGCCAGCCGCGCTGACCATCTGGAGCTCACCGCCCGAGGCAATATCGAAACCGTCCACCAGTTCAGACATGAGCTTGATAAGGGGGAGATAGGGGTTTGCTTTAACGGCATAATGCACCGCCAACGCTTCCGGCATCGCGGCGCGCAAGGCGGAAATTTTCGCGCGGATCATATCCGCCGAATAGATGAACAGCGGCGTGTCGCCGGCCTGCTCGACGAGATCGGTGGCGGCCTGCCCGCCAATCGCCAGAATGCCGTCAACCGCGATGAAGCCCGGCGGGATTGGACCGATCGCTTTCATCGGGCCAGCTCGCGCTGCAATCCCGCCCGGTCGATCTTGCCGTTGGGTCCAAGCGGCAGCGCGTCGCGCCAGTGGATCTGCTTTGGTTGCATAAAATTCGGTAATTCCTGCATCAGTTTACGGGGTAATTCTACAGCAGCGTCCGAGGCTTCCGGGGCGGCCCGGACGATCAGGTGGACTACCTGTCCAAGCCGCTCGTCGGCCACGCCCACCGCCACCGCTTCGGCCACCAAACCGGTTGCGAGCGCCGCGTCCTCGATTTCCTGCGGACTGATGCGGTTGCCCGCGCTCTTGATCATCGCGTCACGGCGTCCGGCGAATGTCAGCAAACCCGCGGCATCGCGCCGCACCCGGTCTCCCGACCAGACCGCCGTGCCGCCATAGCGCGAAGCCGCCGGCGCGGCGCGGAACCGCTCGGCAGTCCGTACGGAATCGCGCCAGTAGCCCCCCGCCGCCAGCGGGCCGCAGTGCACCAGTTCGCCCTCCTCGTCGTCCGGGGCCAGATCGCCATCATCGCCGATGACGAGAACTTCGGCATGCGGGATGGCCTTGCCGATCGAGGTCGGGTGGCTGTCGATCAGCGCCGGGTCGAGAAAGGTCGAGCGGAAGGCCTCGGTCAGGCCGTACATGGCGAACAGCCGCGCGGCCGGAAACAGCGCGCGCAGGCGTCTGACGAGGTCCGGCGTCAATGCGCCGCCGCTGTTGGTCAGCCGCCGCAGCGCGCCACGCGCCGCCTCGGGCCATTCCAGCTCGGTAAGCTGGATCCACAGCGGCGGGACGGCGGCCAGTGTGGTGACGCCGTGGCGCTCAACCGCTTTCATGACGTCGCGCGGAGTCAGGTAATCGAGCGGCACCGCGCTGGCGCCGGCGTACCAGGCGCAAAGCAGCTGGTTCTGGCCATAGTCGAAGGCGAGCGGCAGAACCGCCAGCACCCGGTCGTCGGCCTCAAGCCCGAGATAGAAGGCAACGCTTTGCGCCCCCAGCCACAGATTGGCGTGGCTCAGCATTACTCCCTTTGGTCTGCCGGCCGAACCGCTGGTGTAGAGAATCGCGGCGAGTTCGGCGGGAGCGGCGGCCGAAGGCGGCAGCGCCGCCGCGAGCCGGTCCGCTCCGGCCAGCGCCTCGGGCTCCGCGACAAGCACGCAGTCCCCCGGCACATCGCCGGCCGCCAGACTGTCGAGCCGGGCCGGGGTCGCGATCAGCAGCGCCGCGCCGCTGTCGGCCAGAATATGCGCCGCCTGCGCCCGTTTCAGCAGCGGGTTGACCGGTACATGCACCAGCCCGGCGCGCGCCGCGGCAAGCGGCATCAGGCAGGCCAGTTCGCCCTTCGCGGTCCAGCTCGCCACCCGTGCGCCGCGTTCGGGCACCTGGGCCTGCAGCCAACCGGCGAGCAGCGCGACACGGGTTCTTAAGGCCTTGAAGCTAAGCGTGCCCTCGCGCAGCACCAGCGCGGGGGCATCGTCCGCGCCCCGCAGCGCGAGGTGGTCCAGCGGGTGGATGGTGGCTTCGAATTCGGCGGACACCTGACATTGAGCTCCAGTGAGGGAAAACGGCCGAGTGGCAATGGTCGAATATCACGCCGATCTTAAGCAAGTGCAATCCGATGCGCAGCTCTGCGCCTTGCTCGGCGACAGCGTGCAGTCGGCGCCGTTCGACCGGCTGGCCTGGTGGCAGGGGCTGACCGAGCATTGCGGCGTGGAGCCGCTGCTGGCGGTGGCGCGCGACGGTGAGGGTGTCGCAGTGCTGCCGCTGCGGCGCTCCAGCCCAGGCTACGAAGCGCTCGCCAACTGGTACAGCTTCCGTTTTCGCCCGGTACTCTCTCGCGGCAGCGATGCGGCCGGCTTGCTGACCGCGATCGCCGGCAGCCTCGCCCCGCGCGCCCGGCGGCTCACCTTGTCGGGTGTCGCCGCTGAGGACGGCAGTGCAATGTTGCTGCGCTGCGCATTTGAGGATGCAGGATGGCTAGTATTTTCAGATGTTTGTGACATAAATCACA
>JAYVWX010000125.1:0-5454 GCA_043785715.1 Novosphingobium sp.
CCGCAGAAAAGACCATGCGCCTCTTCCAACAGCTTTGCCGCATCCAGAGCGGCAGGAATGGCGGGAAACAGTCCGATGGCAAGGTCAAGGCCGCCGTTCAGCACCTGGCTTTCCAGCTCGCTGGGCGGGCCGATGAAGAAGCGGATCGATACGCCGGGAAAATTGTGGTGCAGCGCCGATATGGCCTGCGGCACCCGGCACATCGGGTCCGTGGCGAGGCTGTCGACGATGCCGAGTTTAACTTCGCCAATTGGCTTTTGCGCCAGCTCCGCGACGTTATTGCGAAAAACATCCACTGCCGAGAACAGTCCGTCACTGGCGCTGATCAGCAGCTTGCCCTGCGGCGTCAAGGCGAAGCCGAGGCTGCCGCGATCGCACAGCCGCACCCCCAGCCGTTCTTCCAATTGCTTGATCTGGTTGCTGATGGTCGGCAGGCTTACGCCGAGTTCGGTCTGCGCCGCGACGAAGCCGCCGTGATGCGCGACCGCGCGAAAAACCCGCAGCAGCTTCAGGTCGATATCCTGCACATTGCCGATCACGACCGCCCCTAAACCCGGAAAAATGTTGCGACGCGGCAACCATGCGTCGCAATTCCGGTGGTGGCAAGAGCCTGGCGCAGGCAGTACTGCTGTCAGGTGCGGGCGAGAAGCTGGCCCAATGCGGCGTCGATTTCCGCCATCTCGCGCGCGAAGCGTCCGGGTGCGCCGGCGCAGTGCCCGGCCGGCGAAGCGATCACCTGCACCCGGGCGCCCCTGACCAAAGCAGCCTCCAGTCGGTTTTCATGAACGGTGAAATAGCTGTCGCTATCGCAGGGCATGACCAACGTATCTGCGCGGATGTCGGGCAGCAACGGGGTGAGGTCGGCGCTTATCCAGGATTCCAGCATCGCCAGCAGGTTGCCGGGATGCCAGCCTGCGTGGTCGTTTTCCCAGAAGGTCAGGAATGCTGCGAGGCTTGCAAAACCAAGCGCGCGCCAGTGCTCGTCCCGGTAGAAAGCGGCGGAATAGGCCCAGCCGGCATAGGCGCGGCCAAACGCGCGCAGGCCGGCCGGGCGCCCGGGCCGCGAATCGGCGAGCAATGCGGCGCGGACACCCTCGAGGAACACCCGGTTGAGCGGCCAGCACCGCGCAGCCCCGCACCACGGCAGCAGCCGCTCGACCTTCTCCGGGAACAGCGCCGCCCAGCCATAAGCCTGCATCGCACCCATCGACCAGCCGGCCACCAGCGCCAGACGGTCGATGCCGAGTTCCACGCTGAGCAATCTTTCCTGTGCGCGGACATTGTCGGCGATGGAAACAGTGGGAAATGCGCCATGGCCTGACCAGTTGCTCGGTGACGTCGACTGGCCGTTGCCGAACATGTTCGGGATGACAATGCACCAGCGCGCGGGATCGAGTGCCTTTCCAGGGCCGATCATCGCGTCGTAGCTACGGTGCGTGCCGGTGAAATAGGTGGGGAGCAGCACGCAATTGTCGCCCGAGGCGCTCGCCTTGCCGATCGCGCGAAAAGTGATTTGCGCGTCAGGCAGCAATCCGCCGCCTTCCAGCGCGAGATCGCCAAGCTCAAAAACGCCGGCGCTGTTGGGAATGTTCATCGCCCGAGCATCGCAGGATTAAAGCGCGCTGGCATATAGTTTCGATCCAAACCCTGCTTCGGCTTTTCCGAACATGCTGCGGCGCAGCACTTCAGCTATCCTGAAACAGCGTTTTGATATCCAGGATTTGCGGTTTTCCGCGCAGCTGTAAGCCTTGCTGCACCGCAGCAGCTCAGCGGGTGAAATCGCGGCGAGGCAACCCAACGATGAACTACATTACCCCCCTGACCGCGACGACGGCGCTGGACGATTTGGTCCGCGCCAATGTGAAATACGGGTTTGCCGCCTATGTCGACCTGCACGGCCGGATCAAGGGCAAATGCGTGCCTGTCGAGCACTTCGACCGGATGATCGCGGGCTCCGAGCTTTATACCGGCGCCGCGCTGGACGGTGTGCCGCAGGACATTTCCGATGACGAGGTGGCGGCCATGCCCGATGTGGCGCGCGCGCTGCGGATGCCGTGGAAGCCCGAGATGGTTTGGTTTCCCAGCGACCTTTACCTCCATGGCGAGCCGTTCGAGGCGGACTCGCGCGGAATCCTCAAGCGCCAGCTCGCCGCGGCGGCAGCGATGGGTTATGATTTCATGACCGGCGTCGAGCCGGAATTCTACATCTTCAAGGACGATGCCGCCGGCCAGCCGGTGGCGACCAGCGACCGCGATGTGCTGGCCAAGCCGTGCTACGAAGTCTCGGCGCTGCTCGACAGCTTCCCCTATGTGGGCGAGATCGTCGAGGCGATGAACCAGCTCGGCTGGGACGTCTATTCCTTCGATCATGAAGACGGCAACGGCCAGTTCGAGATCGATTTTCACTATGCCGACGCGCTGACGACGTCGGATCGCATCGCCTTCCTCAAGCTGATGGTCGGCGAGATCGCCCGTAAGCACGGCCATTATGCCAGCTGGATGCCGAAGCCTTTCGCCAACCGCACCGGGTCGGGCGCGCATCTCAATATGTCGCTGGCCGATATCAGGACGGGCGAGAATATATTTTCCGACAAGGCGGACCCGCGCGGACTGGGGCTTACCACACTGGGCTACCAGTTCATCGCCGGCATGCTGCGGCATGCCCCGGCGATTACCGCGGTAATTGCCCCCACCGTGAACAGCTACAAGCGGCTGGTGAAGCGGGGGGCGATGTCGGGCTCTACCTGGGCGCCGGTGTTCGCCTGCTATGGCAATAACAACCGCACCAACATGCTGCGCATTCCGATGGGCGGCGGGCGCGTGGAATGCCGCGCTGCGGACAGCTCGATGAATGTCTATCTCGCCACCGCCATTGCCCTTGCGGCCGGCCTTGAAGGCATCCGGGAGGGGCTCGACCCGGGTGAGCCGCACCGCGAGAACATGTACAACTATTCCGACGCCGAGCGCATCGAACGCGGCATCCACTTCCTGCCCCGTTCATTGGGAGAGGCGCTTGACGCCTTCGAGGCTGATCCGCTCGCAAAGTCCGTGTTTGGCGAGGCGATGTTCAAATCCTTCCTCGAATACAAGCGCGGCGAATGGGACGAATACCAGAACCATGTCTCCGAATGGGAGCGCGACCGCTACCTGAAGTTCTTCTGATATCCAGCCTTTTCATCCCGAACAAATCCCCCTTAAACCGGCCTTCCACCCAGCAAGGAAAACGCCTTCATGAAACTATCCAAACGCAGCCTCTTCCTGACAGCCGCGGCCACGCTGTTGCTTGCTTCCTGCGGCTCGTCAAAAGAGCAGTCCGGCGGGGCGGACGGCACAGCTGCGGCGCCCCGCACCGATTTCACCATCGGCTGGTCGATCTACGCTGGCTGGGTGCCTTGGGAATATGCCGAACAAGCCGGCATCGTGAAGAAGTGGACCGACAAATACGGCATCAAGATCGACGTCGTGCAGATCAACGATTATGTTGAATCGATCAACCAGTACACCGCCGGCAAGCTCGACGGGGTAACGGCGACCACCGGTGACGGCCTGACCATCCCTTCAGCGGGCGGCAAGGACACCACGGTGCTGATCGCCGGCGACTATTCCAACGGCAATGACGGCCTCGTCAGCAAAAGCGCCTCAAGCCTGGCGGCGCTCAAGGGGCAGTCGATCAACCTTGTCGAGCTATCGGTGTCGCACTATCTGCTGGCGCGGGCGCTCGATAGCGTCGGCATGAAGCTGTCGGACGTCAAGACGGTCAATACGTCGGATGCCGATATCGTCGCCGCCTTCGCCACGCCCGAAGTGAAGAATGTGGTGACGTGGAACCCGCAGCTTTCCGAGGTGAAGCGGCAAGCGGGCGCCAAATTGCTGTTCGACAGCTCGAAGATTCCGGGCGAGGTGCTCGATGCCCTGCTGGTGGACAGCGCAACGCTGAAGGCCAACCCAAACCTGGGCAAGGCGCTTGCGGGCATCTGGTACGAAACCGTCGCGCTGATGCTGCGGCAGGACAGTCAGGGCAAGGCCGCGCGGGCGATGATGGCCAAGCTTACCGGCACCACCGCCGAGAGCTTTGAAAGCCAACTGGCGACGACCGCCATGTACCCGACGGCAAAGGATGCCGTAGCCTATGTTACCAGCCCGGACATCATCGCCGCGCATGAGCGCATCCGCGGATTCAGCTTCGATCAGGGACTGTTCGGGCCGAATTCGAAGTCAAAGGACATGGTCGGGATCCAATTCGAGGGCAAAACGCTGGGCGATCCCAAGAACGTGAAGCTGCGCTTCGACCCCAGCTTCATGCGCATGGCTGCCGACGGCAAGCTCTGAACACCAAGCCGGCCGGGAGGAAAGCCTTCCGGCCGGCGGGTTTGGACTTAACCGGATGGCGGGGAATTCAGGCTACGCCGCTGAAAGCTGGGAGAAATCGGTCAGCGCCGCGTCCCTCAGCCCGCGCCACACGCGCACCGCCTGCACCGTTTCAGCGACATCGTGGGCCCGGATCAGCTGCACTCCAGCATCGATCGCCTTGACCGCGATGGCCAGCGATCCGCCGAGCCGCTTATGGTTCGGCGCTTCGTTCGACAGCGCGCCGATCATGCGCTTGCGGCTGGCGCCGACCAGCAGCGGCTGGCCGAGGCAGTGGAACAGCGGCAGAGCGTTGAGCAACGCCAGGTTTTCCGCCACGGACTTGCCGAAGCCGACGCCCGGGTCGAGCACGATGTTCTCCCGCGCGATGCCAGCTGCCAGCGCCGCGCCGCGCCGCGCCTTGAGCCAGTCGAACACATCGAGCACGACATCGCGGTAGGTGCCATCGGCATGCAAGTCATCGCCCCGCCCGGGTGCGTGCATGAGCACCACCGGCACACCGGCTCGGGCGGCGAGTTCCAGGCTCCGGGGATCATGGCGCAGTGCCGAGACATCATTGATAAGATGCGCGCCCGCGGCGAGCGCCGCCTCCATCACCGCCACCCGCCGCGTATCGACGCTGATCGCCGCGCCGGATGCCGCCAGCCGCTCGATGGCGGGAATCACGCGGGTGAGCTCATCGCCCTCCCACACCGCTGCTCCGCCGGGCCGGGTCGATTCGCCCCCAACATCGATAATCGTCGCGCCCTCTTCGAGCATGGCCGCGGCATGGGCATCGGCGACATCGGGCTGGTCGAGGAACTGGCCTCCATCGGAAAAACTGTCGGGCGTGACATTGAGGATACCCATCACCTGCGGCTGATCGAACCGGAGGGTGCATGAGCCGCATTGGCGCGGGGCATGGGGTTGCTGAAGCGCAGCCCATTGCGTTTGCGCTTCTTCCGCGAGATCATCAGGCACGCCGGCGAGCGCCTCGGCCATTTCCGGCGCGGCGATGCGCTGGCGCGAGACAATGTTCCCGTCGCGCCGCACGATCAGGGCGAACCGGCTGGCATAGACCATGCCGCCAGCAAGCCTCACCGCCCC
>JAYVWX010000126.1:0-11179 GCA_043785715.1 Novosphingobium sp.
GGGCGCTGAAAGTGCTCTGGGAAGCACTGCTCACGCCGGTGACCTATGCGGCCGTGGGCTGGATCAAGAGTCGCGAGGGGGTCGATATCTATGATCACAACACCGAATTCTCTCCCTTCGCCAAGGCGCCCTCGGCCTAGTTCCTCGCGGCAAGGCGGTCTATCGCGGCTCTCACCATGGCGCTCAACCGCATCCTGCTGGCGAATTTCCGCAATCACCGCGAAACCGCGCTCACCGGCGCCGCGCGCTTCAACCTGCTGACCGGCGAGAACGGCGCGGGCAAGACCAACGTGCTGGAGGCGATTTCGCTGCTGGCGCCGGGGCGCGGATTGAGACGCGCGAGCCTTGCCGGCATGGCAATGCAATCCGGGCCAGGCGGCTTTGCTGTCAGCGCCGACCTGATGATGGACAGCGCTGCGGTGCGCCTCGGCACCGGACTGTCACCCGATCGGCCAAACCGCCGGATCGTTCAGGTGAACGGCGCCCAGGCCAGCGCCGTCAGCCTTGCCGATTGGCTCAGCATCGGCTGGCTGACCCCCGCGATGGACCGCATGTTCGCCGAGGGCGCAGGCGCGCGGCGGCGCTTTCTCGACCGGCTGGTCATGGCGCTAGAGCCGGGGCACGGTCGCAGCACTGCCCGGCTGGAGGCCGCGCTGCGCGAACGGGGCCGCCTGCTCGCAGAGCCCGGCGAGCCCGATCGGGCCTGGTTCGACGCGATCGAGGCGCAGGTGGCAGAGGCCGGAGCCAAGGTTGCGGCGGCAAGGGCGCGGCTGGTGCTGGCGCTCGATGCGGCGCTGGCCCAACTGCCGGACGCACCGTTTGCCCGCCCGCGCCTCGGCTACGCCGCCGGCGGTCCGCTGGACCAGGCCGAACTCACCGCCGCGCTGTCCGAGTCCCGCCGCCGGGACCGCGCCGCCCAGCGCACCCTGATTGGCCCCCACCGCGACGAACTTGCGGTGACCATGGATGAGAAGAACCTCACCGCCGCCGAATGTTCGACCGGAGAGCAGAAGGCAATGCTGATCGCGATAACCCTCGCTCACGCCGGGTTGCTGGGTACAGACCGCCCCCGCCTGTTGCTGCTCGACGAGGTTGCCGCGCATCTCGACCCACTGCGGCGTGCGGCGCTGTTCGACCGTCTGCGGCAAGGATCGGCGCAGGTCTGGCTGACCGGCACGGAGCTGGCACCGTTCGAAGCGATTGCCGGGGAAGCGGCGGTGTGGCGGGTTAGCGGGGGAACGGTGGAGCGCGTCCGCTAGGCAGGCTTCACCGCGCCGGCCACTTCGTCCGCCGTCGTAGCTACGATCTCCTCAATCCCGGCCGCGGTTGGATGGACATGATCCGGCTGCACCAGATCAGGTTTGCCGGCCACCGCTTGCAGGAAGAACGGCACCAGCCCGGCCTGGTACTTTTCCTTCAGCGCCGGAAAGATCGCATCGAAATCAGCGCGGTAGGCGCTTCCCAGGTTGGACGGAGCGAGCAGACCCATCAGCAGCGCCGGGATCTTGCGGCGCTGCAATTCGCTCAGGATCGCGTCGAGATTGGCGCGCGTCTGCGCCGGCGGCAGGCCGCGCAGCAGATCGTTGCCGCCCAGGCTGATGATTACCAGATCGGGCGGCTGCTGCTGGCTGCCAAGCGTGAAGGCGAGCCGCTCGAGCCCACGGGCCGACGTATCGCCGGAAACGCCGGCGTTGACGATGCGGGCATTGATCCCGCGCGCCCGCAGCGCCGTCTCCAGCCGGGCCGGGTAGCTTTCATCCCGCCTCAATCCATAGCCGGCGAACAGACTGTCTCCGAGCGCGAGGATATGAATTTCGCGGCCCATCACCGGGACTTCCGGCGCGGCTGCGGCGCTGGCCGTTGCCGCCGGCTTGGCGGCAGGAGCCGCGCCCTCGCCGCAGCCTGTCAGCAGGATCGCGGCCAAGACGGACGCACAACACAATTTCATACATTTGTCTCCTTGCCGGGCGGCGCCTAGCTATGCCATCTCGCCCGCGTGACAAGCCCCTCCCCTGCGATCGCAGCGAAAAACCTGACCTTGATCCTTGGCAGCCGCGAAGCATCCGTCGAAATCCTCAAGGGCATCGACCTCACCGTCCCGCAAGGCCAGGCGCTGGCGCTGCTCGGTCCATCGGGTTCGGGCAAGAGTTCGCTGATGGCGGTTCTGGCCGGGCTTGAACGCGCGACATCGGGCACGCTCACCGTCGCCGGCGAGAACTTCGCGGAAATGGACGAAGACGCTCTCGCCCGAGCCCGGCGCGGCAAGATCGGCATTGTCCTGCAGGCGTTCCATCTGCTGCCGACTATGACCGCGCTGGAAAACGTGGCAACTCCGCTGGAACTCGCTGGCATCGATGATGCTGCCAACCGGGCGACCAGCGAGTTGGCGGCGGTCGGCCTCGGGCACCGCTTGACCCACTACCCCGCGCAATTGTCGGGAGGCGAGCAGCAGCGCGTAGCGATCGCCCGCGCCGTCGCCGCGCGACCGTTGCTGGTTTTCGCCGATGAGCCGACCGGCAATCTCGACGGCGTCACCGGCGCCGGGATCATCGACCTGCTGTTCGCGCGCCGGGCGGAGGCAGGCGCGACGCTGATCATCGTCACCCATGATGCTCAGCTCGCCCAGCACTGCGACCGGGTGATTACGCTGGCAGATGGCCGCATCGCCAGCGACAGCGCGGCATGAGCGAGCTTGACAACCACTTCCCCCCTCCCGCAAGCGGGAGGGGAATCCGGTGAGCACTGCCCTCCCCTGGGCCACCACCTGGCGCATCGCCCGGCGCGATCTTTCGGCGCGGTTCCGGGGGTTGCGTCTGCTGCTGATCTGCCTGTTCCTCGGGACCGGCGCACTGGCGGCGATCGGCACGCTCACCGGCTCGATCGAGCGGGAACTGGCCACCCGCGGGCGCGCGATCCTGGGCGGCGACATCGAGGCCGAGGTCTGGCAGCGCGGGCTCTCCCGGGCCGAGGCTGTCGCGTTCCAGGCATTGGGCACGGTATCGGGCGGCACCCGCACCCAGGCGATGGCCTCGGCTGGCGACCTCGCCGTACCGGTGGCGCTGAAAGCGGTCGATCCGAACTGGCCGCTGGTCGGTGAGCTGCGGTTGAAGGACGGGCGCATGGTCGGGGCGCCGCCTCCGGGCGCGGTATGGTTGGCCGAAGGCGCGGCGGAGCGGCTCGGCGTTGCATCGGGCGGCATGATTGCGATTGGCGGGCAGCAGCTAAAGGTCGGCGGCATTATCGCAAATGAGCCCGACCGCCTGAGCGAAGGCTTTGCGCTGGGTGCGGTGGCGATTGTCAGCGCCGACTTCCCCGCCCGCGCCGGCCTGCTCGACCCCGGGGCGATGTACCGTTCAAAGCTGCGCGTCGCCTTGCGGCCCGGGCTCGATCCGGCGAATGTCGTCGGGCAACTGCAACGCGAATTCCCTAGCGCCGGCTTCAAATTCAGGACGCGTGACAAGGCTGCGCCCGGAGCGGAGCGGTTTATCGAGAGCATGGGCGAATTCCTTGTGCTGGTCGGGCTGGCGGCACTGGCGATTGCCGGCATCGGCATCGGCGGCGGCGTTTCGTCCTATCTCGAGGCGCGCCGCACCAGCATCGCCACGCTGAAAGTGCTGGGCGCGGCGAGCGGCGATATCGCCCGCATCTATCTGCTGCAAATCGGCGTCGCGGCGCTCGCCGGCAGCTTTGCGGGCCTTGTCGCCGGTGTGCTGGTGACGCCGCTGCTTGCCAGCGCGCTGGGCACGCTGCTGCCGGTGTCGCCGGGGTTTGTCATCGATCCGGCAGCGCTGGCCAAGGCGGCCGCTTACGGGCTGCTGGTGGCGCTGGTGTTCGCCGCTCCACCGCTGTTGCGGGCGCGCCAGTTCCCGGCGATGGCGCTGATGCGCGCGCGGGTTTCACCCTTGGCCGCGAGCCGCCGGGCGCTGATCCTGCCGGTCGGCCTCGGGCTCGCCGCGATTGTCGGGCTGGCATTAGCGACGGCGGCGCAGGTGCGGGTGACCGCCTATTTCCTCGCAGGAGCGGCGGCGCTGCTGGCGTTGCTGGGCCTGCTCGGCTGGGCGATCCAGCGCATCGCCGCGCGCCTGCCGCGCCCGCGCAATCCGCTGCTGCGCATCGCCCTCGCCAACCTCCACCGGCCCGGCGCGCAGACCGGCGCGCTGGTGACCGCGCTCGGTTTCGGCCTGTCCACCTTTGTGCTGCTGGCGGTGGTCCAGACCAGCCTGACCGCCAATATCGCCCGCCGCGTGCCCAACCGGGCGCCCGATTATTTCGTACTCGATGTGCCGCGTGCCCGGCTTGCCGAATTCGAACACACCGTGCGCGAGACAATTCCCGGCGCACGAATTCGCGCAGTGCCGGCGCTTCGCGGCGCAATCCTTGCCTATGGCCCGCTTGGCCGGATGACCCAGGTCGCCGACCTCACGGACATCCCGGAGAACGCCTGGGCGCTGCGCGGCGAGCGCGGGCTGACCTATGCCGACACCGTGCCGGAGGGCAACAGCCTTACCGAAGGGCGCTGGTGGCCGCCAAACTATACCGGTGAGCCGCTAGTCTCGGTCGACGAGAAACTGGCTGAGGCGCTCGACCTCAAACTCGGTGACGTGCTCACCATCAGCCTGCTCGGGGTCGAGCGCACTGCGCGGGTGGCCTCGCTGCGCCGGATCGACTGGGACAGCCTGGGTTTCAACTATGTGCTGGTGTTCTCGCCCAACGCCATCGCCGACGCGCCGCACAACCTCGCCGCAACTATCGACGTGCCGCCTGGTGTGCCAAACTCCGGCCTGCTGCGGCGGCTGGTGCAAGCCTTCCCGTCAAGCTCGGTGATCGAGATCGGCACGGTCCTGACCGATGCCCGCGCGCTGCTGACCCAGATGAGCACCGCGATTTTCGCCGCCGCGTCCGTCGCGGTGCTGGCCGGGATTGCCGTGCTGCTCGGCGCGATTGCCGCGGCGCGGGCGAGCCGGCTGTACGACAATGTCATCCTGCGGGTGCTGGGTGCCAGCCGGCGGCAATTGCTGCTGCTCCAGCTTGCGGAATACGGCCTGCTCGCAGCGATGCTGGCTGGCGTGGCGCTGGTGCTCGGCAGCGGCATCGCCTGGCTGGTCATCGTCCAGCTGTTCGCGTTCGACTGGCTGCCCGATTGGCCCCGAGTTCTGGGCGTACTGGGCGCAGGTCTCGCGCTGGTGATCGCCTTCGCACTGGCCGGTTCGCTACCGCTATTGCGGGCGAAACCGGCGCAGGCGCTCAGGGAGTTATAGGCGTCAGGAGAAGGCTTCGACGTTGGCCGGATCCTTGGGATCGGGTCCGAAGCGATTGGGACCGGGCGTGCCGGGCAGGAACATCACCACCAGCAGGGCGATAGCGGCGAGGAATCCGACAATGGGGATCATCGATGCGACGATAGCGCCCAGATACCACCAGCCCGACAGATCGCGGTCATGAAGCCGGCGAACAACTACCGCAATCATGGGAACAAAGATTGCCAGAACGAAAATCGCCAAAAGGACAGCACCGAGATAAAACAGCGGCCCCGGCGCCGATGGAGTAACTGTCGGATCGATCAGTGTTGCAAATGGGAGGCCGCCAGCGAGCATTATCCCGCCGAGCACCAGGTAAACCAGTACAATCAGCAACGTAAACGACCAATATTCCATCCGCCGAGACCGTCCCGAGAAATCGGCATACCGCTTAAGCGGTAAAATCATCCATTCCAGCATGTTATTCCCCCTCGCTTCGCGTCTGCCGAAACGGCAGCGACGGGAGAGAATCATAAATATTGCCTACAGGCAAATAAAATCACCCCGTCCCGCTTGCATCGAGACCGCACTGACGTGCTGCCAGCTACCACCGATAGCGCACCGCCGCGCCATAGGTACGCGGCTGGTTGGGATAGGCGGAGACCGACAACGGCTGCGCCGGGGAATCGAAAATCGTGCTGATGGTGCGGTTGTCGGTCAGGTTGCGGCCCCAGACGGAGAGTTCCAGGCCACTGCCCATCGCATAGGTCAGCGAGCCGTCGAGCTCGTTGACCTCGCGGGTGAACGGCTTGGCGGCATCGAGCCCCGGCTGGAAACCGCCCGGCACCACCAGGCCGGTAATCGGGTTCTTGACGATAAAGCCCGGCAAACCCTCGACCACCTGAACCTCCGATTCATGATGGAAGCTGACCCGCGCGATCGCATGGTCGCTGTTGGCGAATTCATGATCGTACTCTCCCCCCACGGTGAAGGACCACGCCGGAATATCGGACGGGCGGATGCCGGTGGCGTCGCCGAACGCGGACTCCTTGAAGTCGTCATACTTGGGATCGAGATAGGTCACCGCGCCGGTAAGGGTGAACTGCGGCAATGGCCGGAACTGGCCTTCCACCTCGAAGCCGCGGACCGACTGCTTGCCGGCATTGGCCAGCACGAAGGCGAGGCCGGTGAAGATGTTCGACTGGAAGCCCTTGATCGCCTGATGGAACACCGCGGCGTTGACCGAGACAGTCGGCCAGCTCGCCTTGATGCCGGCTTCGTAGACCGTCGCATTTTCGGGAGCCGCAAACCGTCCGCCATAGCTCTGGTTGACCACGCCGATGCCAGCGGCCTCAATCGCGGCTTTATCGCCAAGAGACGGGCGGCTGTCGCGCGACAGGTTGATCGAGCTGGCCTTGTAGCCGGTCGCGTAGCTGACGTAGGCGTTGATATGGTCGGTGACGTCATAGGCGAGCCGCGCGGTATAGGTGAACTTGTCGTCGGACGTGCGGCCCGGCTCGACGACATTGGGGACATTCAGGAAGTTGCCGAATATCTGCAGCGGGCGCAGGCCCAGCAGCGGCAGCGTGGCATTGGCCGCCCCGGTCTGAATGGAATTAAATGCCGCCGGATTGCCGGCAGCAAAGGCTGCGATCTGCGCCTGGCTGGCAAAGCCGCCAGGCACACCCGTAAGGCCGCCAATCGTCCGAGAGATACCCGCATTCGTCGCCCGATTGCGCAGCGCCGGAAGGTCGAGCCGGGCGAACACGTCGCTCGACGAGTAATCAATGCTGAAACGCTTCTTGTCGTTGGTGTAGCTGATCCCGCCGGTCAGAGTCAGCCGGTCGGTGACCTTGAAATCGACCTGGCTGAAAATCGAGAAATTCTTGTTCTTCAGCGTATCGGTTTCGGCGATGCCTTGTCCCGCGCCAAAAAACTGCCCCGTGTAGCGCGCCGGATTTCCCGTCAGCGTTCCGAACAGACCTTCAAGCCCAGGAATGCTCTGCGTGTTTCCAGACAAGGCCCGGACGAGCTGATCGAAATAGGGACGAGCTGCCGTGCCCCACCGCACATCGGTCGCCTGATCGACCTTTTCGTTGAAATAGAAGCCGCCGATCAGAACATTGACGGTCTCGGCGAAGTTGGCTGAAAGCCGCAATTCCTGGGTAAAGGTCTTGAAGGCGGACCTGCCGATATTCGCACCGCGCAGCAGATCGGCGCTGGTGAAATCGCTGTCAAAGAAGGCCTCGGCTTTGGTCCGGCGGTAAGCGGTGATCGAGGTCAGGTTGAACGGCCCGGTCTCATAATCGATCTGCCCGGAAACACCGTAGTTTTCGATCTTGTTGGTCGAATCGAAATTGGTATAAATGCCGCCAAAACGGTCGCTGGCCGGGTTGACCCTGCCGCCGATCAATGGGCTGGTGAGGACCGCTGTCGCCCCGGATGCCTGGACATTGGCCACGCCGCAGCACAGCTCATCGATCTTGCTGTAATCGCCGATTATCCGGACGCTTAACGCGTCGGTCGGCTGGAACAGCGCCTGGCCGCGGACAAACCAGCGGTTGCGCTCATTGGTCGCATTGCCGGTGCCGAGGTTCTTGATGTAGCCATCGCGGCGGTTGTAGCCCCCCGCGAGGCTGACAGCGACGGTCTCGGACAATGGACCGGTGACGACGCCTTTCAGCACCAGCGCGTTGTAATTGCCGTAGGACGCCTCGACATTGCCGCCGAAAGTAAACTGCGGCTTTTTCGTTATGATCGAGACCACGCCGGCCGAAGCGTTTTTGCCGAACAAGGTTGACTGCGGCCCGCGCAGCACTTCGATGCGCTGGACATCGGGCAAGTCACCAATCTGCGAGGCCGAACGGGAGCGATAGACCCCATCGACGAAGACGCCGACCGAAGGCTCGATGCCGGCATTGTTGGCGCCGTTGCCGAAGCCGCGGATCAGGAAATTGGTGTTGGTCGAATTCTGCCGGTCGCCGACCCGCAGCGAGGGAACCAACGTCGCCAGATCGCGGATGTCGCGAACAAAGGCCCGCTCGATGGTTTCGGCGGTGGTGACGGTAACGGCGATAGGCACTTCCTGCAGCGTCTGCTCGCGCTTGGTCGCGGTGACGACAATCTCGTTGCCGTCGGCCAGTTCCTCTGGCGGTGCATCGGTGGCGGGCTGAGCCTCTTCGCTCACTTGGGCGAAGGCGATGCCGGGCGTGGCAACGCAGAAGATGGCAGCACTCAGCAATAGCGCAGCGCGCTTCGAACTGGCAAACCTGCCGAGCGTAAATGATATCATCGCGGCATCCCGTTTTATCTGGCGAAGCAGCGATCTTTTGCCGCCCGCAGTAAAGCTCTCGTTGTCTGGCAGTTGGTTAGAAAGGCGACAAATACCGCGCAAATGTTAAGTTAACCATAAGCCGACATTACGGACCCGCTGTTGCCCCACGGCCACAGTGAACGCCTTGCCTCAGCGGCAAATTTCGGCTAGGCGCGCGGCCCTGCTGCACTGCAACAATCCGGCCAGTCCGCTTTTTTTTGAAAGACTTCCATGTCTGCTCAGCTACCTCTGCGCAATATCGCGATCATCGCGCATGTCGATCATGGCAAGACCACATTGGTCGACCAGCTGTTCCGCCAGTCCGGCACCTTCCGCGACAACCAGCGGATCGAGGAGCGGGCGATGGATTCCAACGATCTCGAAAAGGAACGCGGCATCACCATTCTGGCCAAGTGCACCTCGGTTGAATGGGACGATCACCATGGCCACACCACGCACATCAATATCGTCGACACCCCCGGCCACGCCGATTTCGGCGGCGAGGTGGAGCGCATCCTGTCGATGGTCGATGGCGTCATCCTGCTGGTCGACAGCTCGGAAGGCGCGATGCCGCAAACCAAATTCGTCACCGGCAAGGCGCTGGCGCTGGGCCTGCGGCCGATCGTCGTGGTCAACAAGATCGACCGGCAGGATGGCCGCGCGCAGGAAGTGCTGGACGAAGTGTTCGATCTGTTCGTCAGCCTCGATGCCAGTGACGAGCAGCTCGATTTCCCGGTGCTCTACGCCTCTGGGCGCAACGGTTACGCCAGCACCGACCAGGACGCGCGCGAGGGCACTCTGGAGCCGCTGTTCGCCAAGATCGTCGAGCATGTTCCGGCTCCTGACGCCGATGTCGATGGCGACTTCAAGTTCCTCGTCACCCTGCTCGACCGCGACAACTTCCTCGGCCGTATCCTCACCGGCAAGGTTGCGTCGGGAACGATAAAAGTCAATTCGCCGATCCACGCGCTCGATTCCCACGGCAAGATCGTCGAGACTGGCCGGGCTTCCAAACTGATGGCATTTCGCGGGCTCGAGCGGGTGCCGGTGGACGAAGCGCGCGCAGGCGACATTGTTTCGATTGCCGGCCTGGCCCACGCCACCGTCGCCAACACCATCGCCGACCCTTGCGTCACCGAGCCGCTGCAAGCCCAGCCGATCGATCCGCAGACGCTGTCGATGCGCTTTGCGGTGAATGACAGCCCGTTCGCCGGGCGCGAGGGCACCAAAGTGACCAGCCGCATGATCCGCGAGCGGCTGCTGCGCGAGGCGGAATCGAATGTCGCGATCCGCGTCACCGAAAGCGCCGACAAGGACAGCTTCGAGGTTGCCGGGCGGGGCGAATTGCAGCTCGGCGTGCTGATCGAGACCATGCGCCGCGAAGGCTTCGAGCTTGGCATCAGCCGTCCGCGCGTGCTCTACGCCGAAGATGAGGCGGGCAAGCGCACCGAACCCTATGAAACCGTCGTGATCGATGTCGATGACGACTACGCCGGCACGGTTGTCGAGAAAGTCGCCCTGCGCAAGGGCGAGATGACCGATATGCGCCCATCGACCGGCGGCAAGACCCGCATCACCTTCTCTGCCCCCTCGCGCGGGTTGATCGGTTACCACGGCGAGTTTTTGTCCGACACGCGCGGCACTGGCATCATGAACCGGCTGTTCGAGAAATACGGCCCCTACAAGGGCGCGATCGCCGGTCGCCAGTGCGGTGTGCTGATTTCCAACGGCACCGGCGAGGCGGTGGGCTATGCGCTCAACATGCTGGAGGAACGCGGCAGCCTGTTCGTCTCCCCTCAGGAAAAGGTCTATGAGGGTATGCTGATCGGCGAGAACGCCAAGCCCGACGACCTCGAAGTCAATCCGATGAAGTCCAAGCAGCTGACCAATTTCCGCTCGACCGGCAAGGATGACGCGATCCGGCTCACGCCGCCGCGGGTGATGACGCTGGAACAGGCGATTGCCTATATCGACGACGATGAGATGGTTGAAGTCACGCCGAAAAGCATCCGCCTGCGCAAGGCGCTGCTGGACCCGAATGATCGCAAGAAGGCGGGACGGCGCAAAGAGGCGGCCTGAGCAGAAGCAAAGGGCCAAGCAGGGCTAAACTTCCACGCGACATGCGGGGATGCTAATGCGGCGGGCGCGCCTTCACCGGCGATCTGCTGTGGTTCATCCAAACTTCGATTTTCCTGAACAGGAGCTGCCAACCTCATCCCGGCTCCGTTCAGCAAATCGGTCCTAGGTCCACCAGGCGGCGAAACGCGGACGGCAATTGGGCCTCACTTAAGAAGCGCTGCGGGAGTTTCGACATGAAGACACTCGTCAAGAAGGCCGCGCTCGCCGCCGCTCTCGCTGCGACCGCACTGACCAGTATTACTCCGGCGATGGCGCGGGATTACGGCGGCAGGTATCACCGCGGCGGCGGCGATGACACGGCCATTGCAATCGGCATTGGCATCATCGGCCTGGCGGCAGTGGCTGCGATTGCCTCCTCGAATAACAGGAAACGCTATCGCCATTATGAAAGTCGTGATTATCGCAATCGCGGCGGTTACGACGGATATGGCAACGATGGTTACGACCGCGACGGCGACTATTACCGCGACCGCAATGACAACGACGATAG
>JAYVWX010000127.1:0-2195 GCA_043785715.1 Novosphingobium sp.
CTTGTCGTGGAAGGCGGCTTCGGGCACCACTCCAGCCCGCGCCATCAGCGGCAGCGCCTCGTCGAGGATGCGGCCCTTGGGGACGGCGAAGGTGAGCGCGTTGGTCATAGCGCGGCGCGTTTAGGCGGCATGGGGGCAAAGGGCAAGGATCAGGCGATGAGCGACAGATATCAATTCATCGACATCGACGCGAGCGGCGGCGATGCGATCCTGACCGCCTTTGCCAATCAGGTCGCCTATTGCCGCGCCGCCGATGCGCCGATCACCGCGCGGGTCTGTGCTGGCCTGCTCGAACTGCTGCGCCGGGGAGAGGCCGGTGCCGTGCTGGATGCGGTGCTGCGCTGGACGGGCGCGCCGCTGGCCGATGCACTGCCGCTGCGGATCGCCGGCGGGCTTCATGCGCTGCATCTGGGCGGGATCGAACCGGCGCTGGCGCAAATTTATAGCGGCGCGGAGGGCGTGGACGATGCCGCAATCATCGGCGCGGCGCTCCACAAACATGAGGCGGCGCTGCTGCCGTGGCTGGATGGTCCGCCGCAAACCAACGAGGCCGGACGATCGTCCAATTTCATCGCGGCGATGCTGTGGTTGGCAGAGCAAGGCTTGCCGCCGCGCTTCGTGTGTCTGGAGATCGGCTCCAGCGCGGGGATCAATCTGATGCTGGCGCGCTATCACTATGATCTGGCCGGGGTGAAAGTCGGGCCGCAGCCCGGCGCGATACGGTTTGCGCCCGAATGGAAGGGCAATCCCCCGCCCGATAACTTGATCGAGATCGTCTCGACCAAGGGTTGCGATGTCGCCCCGGTGGACCTGGCCGATCCGGCCCAGGCGCTGCGGCTCAAGGCCTATATCTGGCCCGAACACAAAGTGCGGTTTGAGCGGATGGCGGCGGCGGTTGCCGAGGCGGGCAAGTCCCCGCCCGATCTGGTCCAGATGAATGCCGCTGAATTTGTCGAGGCGGAACTGGCCAGGCCGCAGGCGGCGGGCACCACCCGGGTGCTGATGCACTCAATCGTCTGGCAATATATTCCCAAGGACCAGCAGGCGCGGGTGACCGCAGCGATGGAAGCAGCCGGGGTCAAGGCAACGGCAGAACGCCCGCTGGCGTGGATCGCGCTGGAAGCCAACCGGACAGTCCATCTTCACGAGCTGGTGGTGCGCTATTGGCCGGGCGGGGCCGAGCCAGATATGCTCGCCCGGTCGCATCCGCATGGCGCATCTATTGATTGGCGGAGGTAGCTTCGCGCTTCGCAGCGCGGGCGGCGTTGCGGGCATCGGTCCGGCGGCGCAGGCGCGCGGCGATCGGCCAGCCACGCCCCTCCATCCGCTCAATCCAGCCGCCGTGGTAGGACACCCATTCCCACACCGCAATCAGCAGGAAGATCACCAAACCAAGGCTTGCAAAGCCAAGCACTTGAGGGCCGCTGAACCAGCCCCATAGGCCCAGCAGGACAAACAATATCTGTCCGACGCCGTGGGACAGTGGAAAATTAATATGCCGGCTGCCGACCCGTTTGAAAAAGCCCAGCCCGGTCAGATAGAGGATAGCGCCGCCAGTCTGCGCCAGAATGAAAATAAGCCCTGCGGGTTCAGACCAGTGTTCCAGCAACAGCGCATCGGCCACCGCATAAATCACGATCCCGGCCACAATCGGCATGTGCAGATAAGTAAAGGCGTTGCGCGCGACGAGCCCCGGCTCGCTGTGGTCCTGAATATAACGGGCGCCGCGCACCGCGCCGACATCGAAATAGAGCCACCACATCAGGGCTGAGCTGGCAAAGGCAACCGCGAATGCCCAGCCCGTGCCGCTGGTCATTTCCAGCCCAAGGAAGGTTGATCCGATCACGACGATGCCTTCACCCAATGCGATGATGATAAACAGGGCGCAGCGTTCAGCCATATGGGAGCCAGAAATGTCCCAGTTAGCTGCGGTGGAGCGGCCCAGCCCGGGGACGGCGAACATTGCCATCGGCCCCAGATACTCGATCCCCAGCGCGAGCAGCCACCACGCCAGCCGCTCGTCATCGCCGCGCAGTACACCGGTCGCCCAGAAAACAGCGGAAACCGCAAACCACATCGAGATCCGAAGCATATTGCGGGCATTTGCCGGGTTCTCGCCAGAGAACATGGCCGCCATACACAGGGAGCGACCAAGCTGGAGCGTGACATAGCTTGCCGCAAACAACGCCGCGCTT
>JAYVWX010000128.1:0-3007 GCA_043785715.1 Novosphingobium sp.
TTATGGTCATGCGCTCGCGCGGACTAACCGCCCGCCCGCCGGTAAAGCTGACCGACCGGCAGCTCGAATGCATCGTGCTGGTGGCGCGCGGCAAGACCGATTGGGAAATCGGCACAATTCTCGGCATCTCCGAGCAGACGGTCAAACAGCACATCGCCGACGCGCGCGCGCGCTACGATGTGCCCAAACGGATGCAGGTCGTGCTGCGAGCGCTGTTCGACGGCGTCGTCCCCCTCAGCGAAATGCTCTGCTAGTGGTCCGATTCTGACATTGGCATCCGCTATCGGTCAGGTCAGCAGCGAATGGCAAAATCAATCCACTAGGCAGTCCATCCCCCTTTCGGGGGAGTGCGGCCAAACCGCAGATCGACCAGTTCCCTGTCAAGCCAAACGGCCGGGAGGGTTCGATGATCAAGCATTTGAGACGGATGCATGCGGCGACAATGCCAGCACTGTTTTCATCCATGCATGCGGACCGCAAGCGCATATTCGTCGATCGCCTCAAGTGGGACGTTCCCCATGACGGCACCTTCGAACAGGATCAATACGATACCGATCAGGCCGACTACCTGATTCTGCAGGACAGCCAGAGCCACCAGCATCACGGATCGGTCCGGCTGTTGCCGACCACGGGCCCGCATATCCTGGGCGAAGTCTTTCCCTTCCTGTGCGACGGCCCGGTGCCAAAGGGCCCGCGCATTCGCGAGATAACCCGCCTCGTCGTCTCACCCAGTGTGCGGCGGACCGACCGCATTGCAACCCGTAACATGCTGGGCCGCGCGATGATCGAATTCGGCCTGATGACGGGAGTCGAGCACTATACGGCGGTTTGCGAGATAGGCTTTCTGACGCAACTGCTGGCCGCCGGCTGGCGGATCGATCCGCTTGGGCTGCCGCAGGCGGTTGCCGGCTCGGTGATCGGTGCGGTGCTGATCCATGTTGAAGCCGGAAGCATTGAATTTACAGCTGAGGCGTGGCGCCATCCGGGTCCGGCGCTACGCCTCTACCAACGCTCCGCCGCAATTGCGGCTTGAAGGCAAGGGGAACAAACATGCAACTGCTGCCCATCGCCGAAGCACCGGCCCGGCCCCCGTCCCCGGCGGTCTTGCGCCTGCTTGACCAAGGCTATCTGATCATCGAGAACGCCGTGCCTGCCGCCACCTTCGCCCGGGTCAACGCCGAGCTTGAACCGCATTTCGCGGCCGCGCCTTTCGGCACCGGGGCGTTCTACGGACCCGAGACCAAGCGCTTCGGCAGCGCCCTCGCCCGATCGCCAACGCTGGCCGATCTGGTGCTCGACGATGCGATTTTCGGCATTGTCGGCGAAGTTTTGAACCCCAATTGCGACACGCTCCAGCTCAACCTGACCCAGGGCATCGAAATCCATCCCGGCGCGCCGGCGCAAGGCCCGCACCGCGATGCCGACATGTGGTGGCTGCCGCGCGGCCAGATGGAATGCATGGTCAATGTCATGTGGGCACTCGACGATTTCACCGAGACAAACGGCGCGACGCGGCTGTGGCCGCAGAGCAACCGCACCCATCTCGATCAGGCCCTGCTACCCGACGAGATGGCGATTCCCCTAGTCATGCCGCGCGGTTCAGCCTGCCTGATTCTCGGCTCGACGATGCATTCGGGCGGGGCGAATTTCTCGGCCGGGCCGCGGCGGGGCCTGATCGTCAGCTACTGCCTGGGCTGGCTCAAGCCGTGGGAAAACCAGTGGCTCGCCTATCCGCCCGAGGTGGCGCGGCAGTTCCCGCCCGACCTGGCGGCGCTGATCGGCTACCGCCAGCACCGCCCCAGCCTGGGCAATTTCGAGGGGCAGTGCCCGTCGGCGCTGCTGCGCGGGCCGGGTGGCGACAACAGCGCCTGGACCGACATGCTGATGCCGGAACAGGCGGCAATGGCCGATCAATACCGCGAAATGCAGTTGGCGCTGCGGCAGGCAGCCTAGCTACGCATACTGCGGGGAAGTGGCGCAAGCCGCCATCTGTCGGTGCCGAACTGGTGAGCCACTCAAGACCTAGGGACAGCCCGAGGAAGCGATCAATCGTCGATCAGGCTCCGCTCTTCCTTGGCGGCATCGCGCTTGGCGCGTTCGGCTTCCACCACGATCGCGCGGTTGGCCAGTTCCTGCCACGCAGCCTGGGCGTCGAGATATTTGGTGCGAAGATTGGGCAGTGCTGCGCCCTCCGCCGACTTGGCGCAGCTAGCCACCTGTTCGAGATAGAAGGTGATCGGCGCGGGCATTGCGTCTCTCCTGTGCGGCCAGCAGGCGCGCGCGGCGGCCGATAACAACCGCAGTGCTTGGCGGCTCAGCGCCGCTTGTTGCGCGGGCCGGGCAGGCTGGCGAATCCGGGGCCACGATCGCGAAATACGATGCGGCCCTTTTCAAGGTCATACGGGGTCATCTCGACGCGCACGCGGTCGCCCACCACCGAACGGATGCGATGTTTGCGCATCTTTCCGGCGGTATAAGCGATAATCCTGTGGTTGTTTTCCAGCATGACGCCAAAACGCCCATCCGGAAGGATTTCGTCGATCTGGCCATCAAGGGTCAACAGCTCCTCTTTGGCCACTGGTTACGCGGCCTCAAGGTTGACGGCGGAGGTCTTGCCGCGCTGGTCGGTTTCCAGTTCGTAGCGAACCCGCTGGTCCTTTTCCAATGTGCCCATGCCAGCCCGCTCAACCGCGCTGATGTGGACGAAGCTGTCGCCGCCGCCTTCATCGGGCGCGATGAAGCCATAGCCTTTTTCGGAATTGAAGAATTTTACGGTGCCTACCGGCATATTGAGATCCTTTCACGAAATCTGATACCCGCGACACCCAGGTCAGCGGAGCAAGGTTGCGTGTGAGGAACAGGTAGCCGCAGCCGAAAGTTCCGTCGCAGGCGACGATAGCCCCGCCTAATTAGGCGTCAAAGGTCGAAATTGCAATGATTCGCTGGATTAACCGCGATTGCGGGAGAACGCGGGCAAAGCGCCCGCAATCGCAGTCGGTTAGGTGGC
>JAYVWX010000129.1:0-11213 GCA_043785715.1 Novosphingobium sp.
TGCGGCCACCTTGACGCCGGTCATATTCATATTCCTGATTTACCTGCTGCACACCACCGGCGAGCTGTGCCTCTCGCCGGTCGGGCTTTCCGCCATGGCCCGCTTGTCGCCGCTGCACCTTGCCAGCTTTATCATGGGCGCGTGGTTTTACATGAGTGCAGTCGGCGGCTTTGTCGCCGGCAAGATTGGTGAGGCGACCGGCGGCGAAAGCGGCGTCATGTCAAAAGAACTGACCCTGTCGATCTATGGGCAGATCGGCTGGGTGGCGATCGGGATCGGCATTGCGGTGCTCCTGGTTTCGCCGGTGGTGAAGCGCTGGATGCATCTCGAAACCCTAGAGGACCAGCACCCTCGGGCCGCGGAGGAGCCGCCAATACCCGCGCCCGTGCCCGGAACTGCTTTCCGATAAGTGCAGATTGCTTAACCACTTTTCTGCACCTGGCTTTACACAAAGCCCGCGAAAGTGGGCGTCATGGAAACGCGGCGTCTTCTTTTCACCCTGGCCAGCCTGGCCAGTGCCCAGCTGGGGCTGAGCAGTGCCGCGTCGGCCGCCGCCGGCATGGCGCTGATGCCGAGCACAGTGCTGCTGGCCGGCATTGGCCTGGCGGGCGATTGCGGCGTTCCGCTGCAACCCGCGCTCGGCAGGGCACCTGCCGGCATGGCCGGTCTGCACGGCGCCAGTAAGGCGCAGGCGATCCTGGGCGGCAGGCTCAGCCGGCTCGAACTGATTGCGCAGCAGCAGTCCTCACCCGCGGGTGGCGCGCTGCTGGCCGCGGATAGCACGCTGGCGGGCGCCGCCATGACCCCGGGCGCGGGTGCCACGGGTTGCCAGAAGCTCGCCCTGCCTCAAAGCAGCAGCTTCGCGTTTAGGCCGGGACTGCGGCAGATGCCGCTGCCGGGCGAGGATTTTCTCGCCAGCAAGCGCTTGCCCGTGAGCCGGACCGCTTTCGATGCGCAGTGGCGCCGTGTCAGCCGGGGCAGCCTGCCGAACGCACTCACCGCCGCGCTGGCGCGCAGCATGACGCCGGGCGCCAGCACCGCCAATCTCGCGGCGGTCAACGCCTGGGCCAACGCGCATATCCGCTACGTCGATGACCAGGCGCTCTACGGAAAAACCGATTACTGGGCGGATGCAAGGTCAACCCTGCGGCGGGGGGCGGGCGACTGCGAGGATATCGCCATCGCCAAGCTGCAGCTGCTCGTCGCGCTGGGCGTCCCGCGCGGCGACATCTATCTGACCATCGCCCGTGATCTCACCCGCCACGCCGATCATGCGGTGCTGGTGGTCAAACAGGACGGCAGGCACTGGCTGCTCGACAATTCGACCAACCAGCTGCTCGATGCCCGCGAAAGCTACGATTACCGGCCGATCCTGTCCTACAGCTCAGCGGGGAAGTGGCTGCACGGCTACTGAGATTTACCGCTCGGTCAGCGCCTCATCGAAGGCCCGCAGCACCGGCTTCATCAGATAGGCGAGCACGCTTTTGCTGCCGGTGATGATCTCTACATCGCAGATCATGCCCGGCATGATCGGCAGCCGGTGGCCGTTCTTGAACAGAAACGCGCGGTCGGTCTCGACCATCACATTGTAATAGGCCTGCCGCTCGACCTCGTCGTAGATACTGTCGGCGCTGATGTTGCGCACGCGGCCAGAGAGGCCGCCGTAGATCGAGAAATCATAGGCGGTGATCTTGACATTGGCCCGGTCGCCGACCTTGATGAAGGCGATGTCCTTCGGCGCGACCCGGGCTTCGACCAGCAGCTTGTCGCCGATCGGCACCACCTGCATGATCTTTTCGCCGGCATTGACGAACCCGCCGACGGTAGTGATCACGATGTCGTTGACCAGACCGGTAACCGGCGCGCGCAGTTCATTGCGATCGAGCCGGGCCGAGGCGCCCTTGATGGTTTCCTGGTTGACCGCCAGCTTGGTCGCCACCTCGCTGCGTTCGTTGAGCGCCTGCTGGCGGAAATCGTACCGCGCCTGGCTGAACTGCGCCTGCGCCTCGTTGATTGCCGCCGATGCCCGGCCAATGCCCTGGCGGGCCGCGGACAGCCGTCCCTGGACGTCGACCAGTTCGCGGCGGGCGGTGAGCAATTCGGTCTGCGGAACGATGCCCTTGGCGGCGAGCGGCGCCAGCATATCGACTTGCTGCTGCGCCAGCCGCGAGCTGTTCTCCAGCGCACCGACCGTCGCCTGCCCTTCCTGCAAATCGCGCCGGCGCTGTTCAATCGCCGCCGCCAGCCCTGCTTCCCGGCTGCGCGCGGTCGCCTGGCGCATGGCGGCGAGCTTGGTTTCGTCGGCGCAGGCAGTCCCATCGCCGCAGCCACCGCTGCCGCCGCTGCCTTCGTTGGCAAGCCGCGACGCCCGCGCGGTCAGCCGCTGGTTTTCCACTTCGAGCTGACCGAGCGCGGAGGAGGACTGCGAATCGTCCAGCCGGACGAGCAATTGTCCTTGCTTGACCAATTGACCGGGGCGCACCAGGATCGCCGTCACTGTAGCCGGGTTCGCCGCCTGGACCAGCTGGACCTTGCTTGAGGGCACTACCTTGCCGAGACCACGGGTTACTTCGTCGAGCGTGGCGATAGCGCCCCACAGGATTGCCAGCAGCATGGCCGCCGCGCAGAGCACAATCAGCCGGCGGCTGGCGTCCCAGTCGGCAATCCCGAGACGATCGCCCAGCCTCATCGCAAACCCGCCGACTGGCTGTCACCGGCGATGGGTGCCGGTTCGGCGGCGGCGATAGTACCGGAATGGCCGGCCAGGCGCGCCGGCTCACCAAGCGCTTGGCGGTAGCGGGAACTGGCGGCGACCGGATCGGGGATCGTCAGCCGCCACGGCCTGGTGACGTCGATACGGCCGGCGACATCGCTGGGCGTGTGGCGGTCGCTTGCTTCATGCGCCACGGTCAGGCCCGGAACCAACACCGGCGTATCGGCGCTGGCGATGCTGGCCGACGCGCGCAACCTCAAGGCCGCGAAGTCGAGCTGCGGGATTTGCTCGACACCGCTGTAGCGCCCGGTGAATGCGCCCGACCGGCCCCAGCCGCCGGTGAAGCGGTAGAAGATATGCCGGCCGAGCTGCTCGATCTTGCCGAGGTTGAAAGCCCACTTCGGCAGGACATAGTCGGCATGGTAATGGGTCGCGGTGCCGACGCTGGGCTCGACTTCGCCGGCCAATGCCGCACGGGCGACACCCTCCGCTTCGCGCCACCGGCTGGAAGCGGGCGCGCGCAGCAGCGAGCCGTCGCAGGTGAAGCTAAACTGGCAGCCGGTGCGCCGTTCGGAGCCCTGATAGACCACGCCGCAAACGCTTTTGGGATAGGCCGGATGGCGCATGCGGTTGAGCACGACCTGCGCCACCGCGCGGCGGCCCTGCATCGGCTCGTTGGCAGCCTCGTAATAGACCGCCTGGGTCAGGCAGGTCAGCGCCGCGCCGTAGGTGCCGGGCGAGACCGTGGCGAAACTGAAGCCGCGCACCGCCTCAATCGGCAGGCCCGAGACGGGGATCGCGGCGTTCTTCTGCTGCGCCGCCAGTCCCTCGACCAGAATCTGGGATTGGTCATCGACGCTCATGGCGGAGACCTCGCGCAAGCGATCGAACGAAATGCGGACCAGCGGCTCGTTTTCCGTCCCGAAGCGGGCAAAGGCGCGCGGAACAATCGCCGAGGAGAGAATCATCAGGCTGGTGAGCCCCGCAAGGATGAGCACGGTCCTGCGCGGCAACAGTCCCGACTTGCTCCGCAGCCGCGCCGCTTGGTCCAGGCCGAGATCGAGAATGGTTGCGTCCTGCATGTTAGGGCCTTGCTACCGATCCGGTGGATGCGATGATCGCATCACGGGGACCATCCGCGACGACGCGGCCCCTGTCGAGAACGATTAACCTGTTGCAGATGCTGAATAGTGCTGGCCGATGGGTGGAAATCACCATTGTCTGGCCAGGCGTCAGGGATTGGGACAGCCGCTCGACAAAAAGTTTCTCGGTGTCGCTGTCCATCGCCCCGGTGGGCTCGTCGAGATAGAGCAATTTGGCCGGATTGACCAGCGCCCGGGCCAGCGTCAGGAAGGCGCGCTGGCCGCCCGATAGCCTGCTGCCGGCCTCGCCGACCGGCCGGTCGAAGCCGCCGGCATCCTTGGACAGAAACTGATCCGCGCCGACATGGCGCAGCGCCGCGAGCAGATCCTCGTCATCGACGATGCCGGCGCCCAGCGAGAGGTTGTCCTTGATCGTGCCGCTGAACAGGCTGGCGTCCTGGCCGACATAGCGGAAGGCGGTGCGCAAATCCTGCGGCCGATATTGCTGGCTGTCGATCCCGTCTATCAGCATCGCCCCGCCGGTCGGACGGTAAAGCCCGCACAACACCCGGCCGAGCGTCGACTTGCCCGATGCGACGCGGCCGATTACCGCGATCCGGTCGCCCGGCGCAATGGTGAGATTTATGCCGGCGAGCGAGGGAACCGACGCCTCTGGGTAGGAGAAGTCGAGATTGTCGAAGCGGATATTCGCCGAGCGCACTTGCGGCGTCAGCGAGGCGCTGCCCTGACGGCGTTCGTCGGCCCCGTCCCACAGCAGCTGGATCGAGGCGAGCGTCTGGCGCGCCTGCTGGCCGCGGGTCAGCAGGAAGGCCAGCTGTCCCGCCGGCGCCAGCGAGCGCGAGGACAGCATGACGATGGCGATGATCGCGCCCATGGTGATCTCGCCGGCGGCGAACAGGTAATAGCCGCCGACGATCAGGGCGATGTTCGAGACTTGCTGAAAGGTCGATGCCATGCCGATCGCGGTGGAACTGATATCGCGTAGCCGGGACTGCGAATGTGCGCCCAGTTCCGCCAGCTGGCGCCAGCGGCCAAGCATGACCCCTTCGCCGGCGACGCTCTTGAGCGTTTCCATTCCGGCCACCGATTCGACCAGCAGGGTCTGCTGCAGGCCATAGTCCGCCTGCGCCTCCCGCGCCGCCTGGACAACCTTGCGCTGCAGCCGGAAGCCGAGCGCCGCCATGATCACGATCGCCACCAGCGGCACCGCAGCCAGCCAGCCGGCGATATAGGCGATCAGCGCGACGAACAGCACGAGGAACGCCATATCGACGATCAGGACAATGGTGGTGGAAGCAAAGAAATCGCGGACGATAGCGAATTCCGAGACCCGCGCGACGAGATTGCCGGTATGCCCCTTGCGCTCGGCCAGAGGCGCGGCGAGCAGCTTGGAATAGATCTTCTGCGACAGCTTGAGGTCGAGGTCCTGCCCGATCTCGTCGAGAACCTTGGTCCGGGCGCGGCGCAGCGCATAATCGAGTGCAAAGGCGATGAACACACCCGCCGCCAGCACCCACAGCGTCGCCTGTGCCCGGTTGGGGATCACCCGGTCATAAACGTTCATCGAGAACAGCGGCAGCGCCAGCGCCAGCAGATTGATCAGCAGCGAGGCGACCAGCACCGGCCAGAACTGCCGCCGGGCCTTGTGCAACTCGCTCCAGAACCAGTGGCTGCGCGCCTGGGTTTCCCACGGCTGCCCGGTCTCGCGCAGCGCGGTCGGATCGCCGAACACGGTGGCCAGCCAGCCACTGTAGGCTTCGCGCAGGCGGTCGAACGCCTCCCACTGCGCGGCGCCGGTGTCCGGTCGCCAGACCAGCATGTCGCCGTCGCGCAGTTCATGGATAACCACGGGGCCCTGATCGCCGAGCCAGACGATGGCCGGATAGGCGCTCGGCCGGCGCGGCAGTTTGGCCGGCCGGTCGGCATCGCAGTTCAGCCCGAGCAGTTCGAGCGCCGGCTCCGCCTGATGACGCGGCAGGAGGCGATCCGCGCCGCGGGCCAGGCTGGCCAGCATCGACGGCGCGAAGGACACACCGAAGCGCTCGGCCATCTGGCCGAGGCACGCCAGCAACGGATCGGTTACGCGGAGTTCACTGATCGGCCCTTCGGCCATCGTCGATACCCTTCACATGCGCTGCACGGTCATTTCGGCAACGTGCGGTATTGCAGTTCCGCCGGCTTGGGCGGACCATAGTTGAAGCGCTCGCGCTCTTTCATCCCGGCCCCGGCGCCCGGCGCGATATTGAGCGCGGCGAGGAACCGGTTGGTCGCCGCCAGGGTCTGATAGCGGGCGAAGATTTCCGAAAACCGCGCGGTCTCCAACCGGACCTGAACGCTGTAGCGCGAATTTTGCGCATCGAGCACATCGAGCAGCGAACGCCGCCCGACATTGAACTGGCTGCGGTAGGACAGCAGCAGGTCGTCGCTAACCCGGGCCTGCTTGTCGAGCTGCTGGGTTACCAGCCCCTGGGTGCGCAGCGCCGACCATGCCTTGCGGACATCCTCCTCGGCCTGGCGGCTGACATCGTTCAGCCGGTAGCGGGCCTGGCTGGCTCGCCGGATCATTTCCTGATGTTTCGCGCGGTTGATCCCCCCATCGAAAATATTCCAGCGCAGGAAGGCATTGGCTTGCACATCCTTGGTGTTGCCGCGATAGCCGTCGATATCATTGCCATAACGGCCGTTCACCGCGACGCCGATGCGCGGATAAAGATCGCCCCTGGCGCTGGAGGCCAGAGCGTGAGCCGCGTCGACATCGGCTTCGGCTTCGCGGACCAGCGGATTGTTGATCCGCGCCAGCCCGACCGCCTCATCGACCGAAACCGGCATCTGCTCGGCCAGTGTTGCCGGCAGGCTGACCTGCGCAATGTCGAGTCCCGACAGCCGGCGCAGGGAAATCCGCGCTTCCTCAAGCGACTGCTCGGATTCCGACTGACGCACCAGCGCCGCCTGCAGCCGTTCTTCAGCCTGCTGCTGATCGGCAATCGAGATCGACCCCTGCTGCACGCCCGAAGTCAAATCGGTAACCAGCGTCTGGTGAAAGCCGACATTGTCCAGCGTCGCAGCCAAGACGCGCTGCTGCAACATCAGGTCTAGATATTGCCGGGCAACTTGCAGCGCGACAAATTCCGAACGTTCGAGCACCCGCAGCGACGCACCGTCCACCCGGGCCGCCTGGCGCAGCAACTCACCGCGCCGCCGGCCGAAGTCGATCGCCGTCCATTCCGCCCGGGCGCTTACCTCGCGCGGGTAGAGCGTCTCGTCGTTGAGGTTGAGGCTGCGGCGGGTGATATTGTCGAGATGGCGGACGCCGGCGGTGCCCTCAAGATCGACCCGCGGCGCGTAGAGCCCCTGCGCCTGCTTGCGCTCCATCTGGATCGCCTCGGTGTTATATTGCGCCTGGGCGATTTCCGGATTGGAAGCGACCGCGACCCTGATCGCCTCGGCCATCGACACGGCTTCACCCGATTGCGCCAACGCGCCCTGAGCCGAGCCGGCCAGTAGTGCCGCGACGCTGGCGACTATGAATTTTCTGTATTGCATGACGATACCCCCCAGCTCGATTATTTGGCCGCGATCTCGACGCGGCGATTCTGCAGCTCGCGGACCCCGTCCGCGGTGGCAACGCGCGGGTTGCTCTCGCCAAAGCCCTGTGCGGCGATGGCGCCTTGCGGAACCCCGTGTGTCGCCAGATAGGCGCGAACGGCATCGGCGCGGCGGATCGACAGCGCCTGATTATAGCCGTCGCTACCCGAGCGGTCGGTATAACCGTCGAGCGACACTTGCGGAAAACCGCAGTCGCGCAGCATCGCCGCCGTGGCATCGAGCGTGGTCGCCGCATCGGTGGTCAGATCGGCCTTGTCCCAGTCGAAGAAAACCAGGAACGGCACGCGGGCGCAGGCGCCGGCAGCAGCGACTGGCGCAGGCGAATCCACGGGCGCCGGAAGCTGCTGCATCCGGTTGAATGCGTCGTCGCATTTGCCGATGCTGACCGGATCTTTGGTGCCGCTTTTGAGAAAGCCGAGCGCAATGCCGCACTGGGCCTTGGCCTGCGATGCCCACAGATAGCGCGGATTATCGGCGGAAATCACCGATGGATCGCGCGTGAGCGTCAGCGCCGCGTCATAGCGCCTGCCGATTTCCGATCGCAACGAACCCTTGTCCAGCGCCATCAGCTCGTCCCCGGAAGCTGCTTGCGCTGCGGCCACCCCTGGCCACAATGCAAGCGTCAGCGCCAAGCCAATCGCGCCGACCGTGCGGTCATTCAGCATTACAGTCCCCCCTTATTCGGTCTGCAGACCCAAATTTCATCATGCGGCCACAGATGCGGCCGCCATCGCCTCCGCATGTGCGGTGAACTGGTTCATGTCGATGAATATATTCGCAAAGCCGTCCGGCCCGACCGCCGCGTCAAGCCAGCTGGCCAGCGCAGCGGGGTCATAATGAATGCTGGTGTCGCCGGCGGATACCGGTCCCGTCAGATTGTCGACCAGTCCGTCGATGAAATTGCTCGCCGCACTGTCGCCAAGGGCTTCCAGCAAGGCGGGCAGGCCCGCAGTCGCCTGCGGAACAGTTCCACCGGCATCGGCGGCGCCGAGCGCGAGCAGACCGCTCATGACATCGCCGCTGTTCCAGTTGGCGCCGGACGCATCTTCGGCCGAAACCGCGAAGCTGGCGTCCGCCGCCGTGCCGGTGCTGCCATCGGCTCTGGTGTAAGCGGTCTCGCCGTGCACCGTTACGTCGCCGCCGGCCGCGGAGTAGCTTTCCCCGTCCGAGGTCAGCGTGATGCTGGCAATACCCATTTCGGTGAGCGACTTGAACTCGCCGGCATCCCCCACTCCGTTGCTGTTGGCATCCTGCCACACCCCGAACTTGGCGAAATCCGCGTCCCCGGCATCGAGCAGACCGTCGTGGTTGCTGTCATAGGTGGCGGCGATGCCCTGAAGGTCGGTCAGCCCGTTGCCGCCAAAGACGATTTCCGTGCCGCTATCGACCCTGCCGTTGCCGTTGAGATCGATGGCGAGAATGCCGTCGTCCTTGCCGGCCCAGGCGGTGTGCAGCGGGCTGCCGTCGCCAAGATAGTCGAAGGTGACGCCGGCCGAGCGGGCGAGGAACTCCGTGCCGTCGCCATCGAGATCGAGCACGACGGGCGGAGCGACGGCGAAGGGCGTCAGGCCGTCTTTGACATGGACGCTGAACGATGCGGTCGATGTAGGATCGCCGTCGCCGTCCCTGAGTTGGAGCGTGAAGGGTATAGTATTGTCATGGTCCGAGCCTAGGACACCGACTGCGGTAATGTCGATTTTGCCGCTCCCGGCTGTGGGAGCATAAGTGTCGATCCAGTCGATGAACTTGCCTGCCGCCGCCGTAAGCGTCACTGGCGAACCAAGCGCAGCGCCGGTTATCGTCGCGTTCGAGGTTGTGCCATCCGTATGATGAACCACGAATTGTATTGTGTCGCCTCCAGAATACCCAATTAGGTCGAAGGTTGCGTAGCTAATTTCGGGCAATGCCGGCGAAGGCGGCACATAGCCACCTGGCCCGTCAAAATCGTCGATTGGTGTACCGAAATCCCATCTGATAAATTCGCCTGTGGTGAAATTGTTATTGTCGACACCCCAGCCTGCGGTCGAACCATTGACCTGTGCGATGGTTACACCGGCAGGCAAAATATTCGTGCCATTGTACCAAGCCGCAGCGTTAAAGCTTGCGTCCGTATGCCAGCCGGTAATAATCGCCAACGGATCGATGGCGACAGAAGTGGCAGACACCACCTGATATGCAGCGGGTCCGGAACCGAAAGAGGTTGTGCCCCCGATCAGCGTGTTGACAACAGTTCCATCAAGCGGAGCAATCAGGTCAAAGACATACTGCCCTGAAGTTCCGGCAGTGGGACTGATGGTCAAAGTGAAAACCGGCGTATCGTCGCCGGTGAAGCCATTGCCGGAAATGTCGGCGTATCCAGTAAGCACATTTCCGACCTGTTGAGTGACCAGTGCGTGGCCCCCCGATGCTATTCCTGCAAGATTGGCGGTGATCGTCATGGTCGTGCCCGGGCCATCCGAGCCGGACACGAAGTGCAGCGTGCCGACTGCCGGTGCCTGTGCGGGACTGTTGTTCGCCTGTTGGCTCTGGACCACGCCAAGCGTCGGCCCGTCATCATGGAACCGCACCTGGCTTGAGATATCGACCGACCCTGTTTTGATGAAGTCGCCGTCGCCGTCGGTGCGGGTAACGGTCACGCCCAGGCTGGCTGTCGCCAGCGAGACAAATTCGTTTGCGTCAGTCGTGACGAGATGCTGCAGCGAAAGATATTGTTCGACCGTGACAATGCCTGTTGCGGAGTCGATGCCGATGGCGAAGGCGACCTGACCGGCGAACGCGCCCGAAGCAACCTTGCCGACGATGACATTGCCGTCCTGCTCCAGATTGATCGCCGCGCCGTCCGTGACCTTGAGCCCCGACGCCGCGCTGATCACGGTCAGCGCATAGACCAGAAAATTGCTCGCCGCCGCGCCGTCCGCCCCGAAGGCACCCGTGACAGTCACGACCGAAGCGCTGGTAACTGCCCGCGAAATCCAGCCGGCGTTCGGCACGTCGGGATCATTGCCCTTGGCTGCGGTTGTCGTGAGTAGCGGGGACGCGGTGGAGTTCGTCGCCGTCTCGTCCAGCACTGCCAGCACGGTAGAGGCCGGCGTTGCGGCGACTGTCGGCCCGTCGTCCAAAAACCCGATCAGCTGCCCGATCGAGGTGGAGGCGGTGTGGACATCACCATCGCCGTCGGTCACCGTGGTGGTGGCGAACAAAACATTGCTCGCGATCGAGATCAGTTCGTTCGGGCTAGCCGAACCGCCGGTTGGATGCTGAAGCGACAGATATTGCACGAGGCCAAGCGTGCCGTCGCTTTCGATACCGACCGCGAAAGCCGCAACACCCGTCGCTGCCGCGCTCGCGGTTGCGCCGACCCGGCCGACCACGACATTGCCTTCCTTGAACAGGTAAATGTTCGTACCTTCGGTTGTATCGAGCCCGGAATCGACACCCCCCGGCGCCGATAGCGTCAGGCTGATCACCGTCGTCCCGCCATCCGCACCCGTCACCGAACCCGCGCTGGACAGCGCAACCGTGCCCTTGGCGTAGCCGATCGGGCCGGTTCCCAGGACATCCAGATCTTCGCCCGGAGTTAACGCGCTGACTGCCAGGGGGCCGGTCACATCGCTACCTTGCTGGCCGGCGGTCTCATCATGGACCACACCCGCGTTGGCGGCGCTGATGGCCGCCATCGGCACATCGTCGATGATGTCGACCAGGATGGTGCCGGTCGTCGTATTGCCGTCGGCATCGGTGACGGTGTAGCTGAAGCTGTCCTTGTCCTGCTCGGTCTGGGTGCTGTTGTT
>JAYVWX010000130.1:0-2189 GCA_043785715.1 Novosphingobium sp.
CGCTCGGCGACATCCCGCCGCGCAGGTCTGCCAGCCGTGGCACCTCAATTCCTATCTCCACATCGGCAGGCAGCGCGGCGATCCATTCGCGCAAGGGAAATTGGCCGTCGCCGGGGGCGAGCCGGTCAAACATCGCCTCTTCCATATAGGTGCGGCCGTCAGACACCATCGGGGCGTCGCTGATCTGGGCATAGCCGATGAGGTCGGGGTCGAGCGCCTTGATTTGCTCAACATTGCCGCCCGAGCGGAAGAAGTGCATCGAATCTATCAGCACCCGGCATCGGCCTTTGCCAATGTGATCGATCACTGCGAGCGCGCTCTCAAGCGAGTTGATCGTGTTGGGCGGGGCAAATTCGACGGTGAACAGCATGCCGCGTTCGATCACCATCTCGGCCAGATGGGCAAGCTGGTCGTTTGATCTGGCAAGATCTTGCTCCATCGACACCGCATTGATCCGCAAGGTGCCAAGTTCGGCCATGATGTCGAGGCCAGCACCGCGATTCCGCACGTCGCCATCATTGCGCACGCGAAAGCCCTCACCGAGTCCGATATGGACGCCGGTGTCGCTGAGCGCCGCTTTCAGTTCGCGTCGCAGCCCGGGATCGCTTTCAAGCGACCACATTTGATAGGGCGCATAGTCAGTAATGCCAAACATGGTGAGCGGCAGACCGGTGAGCCCGGTCGAGATCGAGACACAGCCGAGCTCCGCGCTCAGCCGCACGTGATCGACCGGGTTCATGCCCAGCAGCGTTAGCATTTCAATGCCGAGGCGATTGATATCCGTCATTGCTTATTCCCTGATTGAATCAACGACGCAAGACGTCATTGCTTATTCCCTGATTGAATCAACGACGTCTTGCGTCACCTGCGGCCTGCCGTTGTCGCCAGCAAGGTGCTCCGCGTTTTTCCTGGCGATGAATTTATCGGGATCAGCTGCTCGCTCGATGATCGTGGCCCACGCCTCGTCGTGCGTCGGGATGAGGATTCTGCCCGCAACCATCCCGTCAGACAGCACCCGCGCGGTTTCCTGCTGCGACTTCACAAACATGTGGCTGCCCGGCGCGCGCATCACATAGCTTTCAGAGAATTCCTGTGCGCTGGCGAGCGATGTGGTCATCACCGGGCCCGGGCACAGGCAGGAAACCCTGATCCCATGCGGCATCAGATAGAGCGCAAGGTTCTCAGACATTGAAAGCACCGCCGCCTTGCTCGCGGCGTAGTGCACCCGGCTGCACGCGAACGGGTATAGCCCGGCAAAGCTCGCGGTGTTGACGATGTGCCCGTGCCCGCGCGCGATCATCCGCGGGACGATGACATTGTTGGCGCGAACCATGCCGAAGACGTTGATGTCGAACATCCGTTGCCATTCGCTCACCGGGATATCCTCGGGGTTGCCGCCCGAAAGAATGCCGGCGTTGTTCATGTGAATGTCGAGCGGGCCGAGTGCGGCCTCGGCGGCATCGATGCAGGCGAGAACCGAGGCTTCATCAGCGACGTTGCAATGGAGAGGCACTGTGCTCGCGCCTGCCTGGCAAAGCAGGTCTGCGGTCGCTTCCGCCCCCTCGATGCTGATATCTGCCACAGCCACCCGCGCGCCGCGCCGCGCCCATTCCTGGGCAATCCGGCGGCCGATGTTCTGCCCTGCGCCGATGATAAGCGCGGCCTTGCCGTCAAAGCTGAACATGCCACTTGCCTCCGGTAAAGCCATCGCCGCAAGACTGGCGCGAACCCGGCGTGGAAGGAAGGGCGCTTGGGCAGCACCGCCGCTTATCGCCCCGGCGTCTGGACGGAAGCCGCCATTGGGTGCTTGTTTGCGAGCAGACAATTACGCGAGGCAGGGCTATGGCAAATGCACGAAGCAGGTTCACCAGAAGAGCACCAATGGTCTTGCAAGCTGCCTTGCTTTCGGCCTGCCTGCTGCCGGGGATGGTGGTGATGGCTGACACCCCCGTTGCTGCAAACCTGCAAGCCAAACCCGCTGTTGCCGATACCATGTTCGCCCAGCCCTATATCGACAAGGATGAATGGCGCGATGCACCGGTGAAGCATCGCTATGTCCATGGTGGTTTCAAGGGAACCGATGCGAAGTTCTCGTTCTATTTGCCGCCCAAGAATTTGTACCATGGGCGTTTTTTCCAGTACGTGACCCCCGTTCCCGATAACGAGAACCTTGCGCAGGTGCCGACACC
>JAYVWX010000131.1:0-4395 GCA_043785715.1 Novosphingobium sp.
GTCCATCACAACCTCCCGTGCCAAACCCGGCACGGGTAGAATCAATCTCAACAGCAAGCGCAACCATGCAGCATCAGTTCAAATGCGATTCCCCTGGAGTCAGGCGCCATCGATTTCATGCACTTGCAGGATGGCGAGTTCATGATCCGCCACTCGATCGAAGTTCTTGAGAAATGGGTCAACGCAAAGACAGTCGCTGAAGCAATGGGGTGATCGACAACATTCAGGATCGATCGTTTTTAACTACGGCGCGCAGACGCCGGGCAATTGCAGCACCGATGCGCGATGCGCCGCTTACAAGGGCGGATTTGCAGTGAGATCGAACATCATGAAAACTCCAGTTCCTGGGGGGCCTGCAGCCCCAGCTGCCGCATCAGCGCAGCGGTATCCCACAGGCTTCGCTCGAGCGTGATCTTGCCGCGTTCGAATTTATGCACGGTCATGCCGCGCACCAATGTCGACTTTCCCGTGGCGGGGAGCCCAAGGAAATCCGCGCGGTGGTCGATATGCCACGTCCATTCGAGGCAGCCGCCGCTCGTATCGCCGTGATAGCGCGTGGCATTGAAAATATGACGGGATGCATCGGGGTCGGCATTTTCGAAGGTCTTGAACCAGCGGCGCAACGCGGTGCGGTCATTGTCGATACGGACACCGAAATTCATGTCCTCATACTCGAAACGCTCGGGATAGTTTTCCATCAACTCTTCGAGCCGGTTGTCAAATAGCTCGAGCCAATTTTGTTCCCATTTAAGGTTCATGTCCGTCCCTTCTGATGCATCGACTTGTGATGTGCAATGCGACCCAACACTTCTGATACGCAGCGTAACCTGTCCTGCCCCGATACTGCCACGGCCGGCAAGACCCAACACGCTTGATATTCAAAAGTTTTGGCACGAAAAGGCTAGGGTCGGCCAATCGGACATGGCGCCGGGCCATGTTCCGGCCTAAAGCGGATTTTGCAATTGTGCCGACCCAAATGCGCGTGCAGATTGCAGCGCGTGTTGGTCGTTTTTGAGTACCTGAGTCCAATCGTGACCGGAATGTCTGGAGGGATGCAATGAACCTGAAATGGGCGCAATACTGGATCGGCCTGTTCGCCGAGGGCACCGACGAATTGATGACGCTTTACGATCCCGATATCCAATTTGAAGACGTCAACTTCGGGCTGCAGATCAATGGCGATCTGGCCGCGCTACGCAAGTTTTTCGAAGGCTTCATCATCGCCGATCCCAGCCTGAGCTACAACAAATTCGACGTGTTCGATTATGTTGGCGATGACAAACTCGGCTCGTTCCAATGGACCTGGGAAACCAAGCACGCCGGGGATTTCCTCGGCATCCCGGCGGCAGGAAAGGTCACCAAGACCCGCGGCGTAACGGTCATGGCCTGGCGCAATGGCAAGATCTATCTGGAACGGAGCATCTGGGATGCGATCCCGGTGCTGCAGCAGCTGGGTGCGATACCGGCATGACCTACAACCCCCTCGATCCCGCCGTCACCGCCAACCCCTATCCGCACTACGCGAAGCTGCGCGCGGACGAGCCGGTAAAGTGGCTTGAGCAGATGCAGGGTTTTGCCGTGTCGCGCTGGGAGGATGTCGCGTCCTTGCTGAGCGACGGAAAAACCTACTCCTCCGCGCAATTCTGGCCCGCCTTGCTGGGCGAATACGATCCCGTGCCCGAAGTGGCGCCGATGATCTCGCTCGACCCGCCGGGGCACATGCGCATCCGGCGCCTGGCGAACAAGGCCTTTGTGCCGAGCCGTGTCGGCGCGCTCCGCGGCAACATCGCCGAGACATCCCGGGCGCTGATCGAGGAAATTTTCGCCAAGCACGGGCGCGAGGGCGAGTTCGACTTTGTCTGGGAATTTTCGGGACTCTTTCCGGTCAGCGTGATCGCCGATGTGCTTGGGGTCGACCGCGCAAAGCGGCTCGATTTCAAGCATTGGGTCGATGATTTGCTCTCGGCCGGAAATCGTTCGACCTACCCGCCGGAACGACTGGCGAAGATCGATCGCAGCACCAAAGCGATCCGTGCCTATTTCGAGGAAGTCTATGATCAGCGGGTGGCAAACCCGGGCGGCAGCGATCTGATCAGCGCCTTCATCGAGGCCGAAGTGAACGGCGAGCATTTGACCAAGAGCGAAGTGCTCAACATGGCGATCCTTCTGCTGATCGGCGGCGTTGAGACGACAACCAATCTGCTTGGCATCATCTTCGCCCATCTGCGGACACACCCGGACATCGAAGCCGCCATTCGCGCCGATTATTCGAAGATTCCGGCCTTCGTCGAAGAGATGCTGCGCTTTGACGGACCCGTGCAAATGGTGTTCCGCCACACAACGCGCGATACCGAACTGGCCGGGGTTCCAATTCCCGCCGGTTCGCTGGTTCTGCCGCTGCTCGGCTCGGCCAACCATGACGAACGCAAGTTTGCCGATTCCGAGAGCCTCGTGCTCGATCGAAACCCTGACGAGATCATGTCGTTCGGCCAGGGGCCGCATTTTTGCCTGGGTTCGTTCCTTTCGCGGATGGAAGCGAGGACGGCGCTCGAGATGCTGTTCGACCGGTTCGAGACGCTTGGGGCAATCGATGCTGACGTGCAGTGGATGGACTCCTATTTTGCACGCGGTCCGAAGACCCTGCCGGTCAGGTTCAAGGCGCGATGAGCGGGCTGCACCGGGTCGGATCCCTGGCGGCATTACGGTCAGGTGCACCGATGAAGGCCACCGTCGAAGGCCAGGCGGTCGCTGTGTTCGCACTGGGCGATGATGTGATTGCGACCAACGGCCGTTGCCCCCATGCCAAGGGGCCGCTGCACGAAGGCGAGATCGAGGGCGAGACATTGATCTGCCCGTGGCACGGCTGGACGTATAATCTGCGCACCGGCGCTTGTGACGAGGACCCGGACATCGTCCTGGAACGCTACGAGGTGTCGATCAACGGCGATGACATCATGGTATCCCTGTGATCGAACAGTTGCGCGCGATCGTCGGCGATAGCGGCGTCCTGACCGGCGACGAATTGCACACGCGCAACCCGGGGCTGTTTCTCTCCGAGATCGGCGCCGACGCGATCGTGCGCCCGAGCACGACGGAGCAGGTCTCGCAGATCATGGCGCTGTGTCATGCGGCTGGCCAGCCGGTGGTCGTGCATGGCGGCATGTCGGGCTGGGTGCGAGGCGTTTCCACCAAGCCAGGTGAGATTGCGCTCTCGCTCGAGCGCATGAACACTATCGAAGAGGTCGACGCGCAAAACCGCACCGCGACGGTGCAGGCCGGGGTTATTCTTGCGGCGCTGCAGGATCACCTTGAACCCTTTTGTCTGGATTTCCCGCTTGACCTTGGCGGGCGCGGTTCGTGCCATCTGGGTGGTAACGCCGCGACAAATGCCGGCGGTATGCGCGTGCTGCGGTATGGCATGATGCGCGAGCAGGTTCTCGGCATTGAAGTGGTGCTGGCCGACGGGCAGGTGGTTTCTTCGATGAACCGCATGATCAAGAACAATACCGGTTATGATCTGAAACAGCTGTTCATCGGCAGCGAAGGCACGCTCGGCGTCATCACCCGGCTGGTGCTGCGCCTGCGCGAGCGGCCGACGAGCAGCAACACCGCGCTCGTCTCCGCTACCAGCTTCGGCCAGATCGCGCAATTGCTCCGCCATATGGACGGCGCGCTCGGCGGCATGCTGAGCGCGTTCGAGCTGGTCGATAACAGTTTCTATCGGGTCAATACCGGGGCTGGCCGTCACAAAGCCCCGCTTGCCGCCGACAAGCCGTTTTACGCCATTATCGAGACCCAGGGTTCCGACCAGGACCGCGACCGCGACCATTTCGAGCAAGCGCTCGCCGGTGCCCTGGAAAAGCAGCTGTTCGATGATTGCCTGCTTGCGAATTCCAGTCGGGAACGCGGCGACATCTGGGCTATTCGCGAAGACCTTGAGCATATCGTCCGCGAGTTCCAGCCCTTCTATGCGTTCGATGTCAGCCTGCCGGTGGGGGAGATGGAAGGCTATATGCTCGAGGTGAAGCGGCGGCTGGCGGCGATCTGGCCGGAGGGCTCGATCGCCTTTCTCGGCCACGTCGCTGACGGCAATTTGCATATCGCGATCGGTGCCGGCGGGGCGGAGGACAAGCCGCGCGTCGAGGCCTGCGTCTATGAGCCGCTGCGCGCCATGGTCGGTTCGGTCTCGGCCGAACACGGCATCGGCATTGACAAAAAGCAATGGCTGGCGGTCAGCCGCAATCCGGTCGAGCGGAAACTCATGCAGGCCGTAAAGCACCTGTTCGACCCCAGGAACATTCTCAATCGCGGCAAAGTCTTCGATCCCGAGCCGCCGTTCAGCGTCATCGGGAACTGATGATGCATGCAGTTGCGGCGCCATTCCGGCTGCATGGT